>CAJBVU010000088.1 GCA_903959115.1 uncultured Bacteroidota bacterium | reverse complement strand
TGACTTGGTCATTGGCACCAAAACTATCAAAGCCGCTGATCAGGCCGCTGCTTGGGATTCTTATGTTGCACAGGACGCCTATTTGAGCGCCCACAAAGGCAAATTCGTTGAGCGCAACGGCGGTTTGTTGCCATGGTTACACCGCTTCGATTTGCGTTTGTTGCAAGACGTAGCTCAAAACATTGGCAAGAACAAGCACACATTGCAATTGAGTGCCGACATCTTGAACATTGGTAACATGATCAATCCTTCATGGGGTATCCGTAAGCAAATGACTGTGAGCAACGGTGGTGTATTGAAATACAATACCAATGGAACGTACAACTTCAACGCAGTAAACGGCGTATTGCCAGTTGAAAGTTTCCGTCCAATCGTGAGCACCGCAACCACTTGGGGTATGCAGTTAGGATTGCGTTATTCTTTCTAATGAGTCCTTCAATCTGCAATCGCAGATAAAAAAACGGGAGAATCATTCTCCCAACACAAACAGAAAGGGCGGCCAATGGCCGCCCTTTCTGTTTATACAACATTCAAATCATACGTTATTCTGTAATCTTTTTATTGATAATACAACTCGCGAATTAAGCCATCAGCCAATCCGATTCGGGGAACACCGATCTCTGTAATATCCGCCCATTTCAAAATCGACGTGTATATCTGCAACGCAGGAACAATCACTTCTGCCCTTTCCTGTCGCAAATTAAATTCGTGCATTCGTTCAATCATTGACTGATTACTCATCACCTTGTAATATCCTTCCATCTGACTGAGAGGAAGCGATTTGCCATCCTTTATTTTAGAGATCGAAAACAACTTATTAATATTACCGCCACTACCAATAACCGTCAAATTTTTAACCCCTTTCACAGAAGATTTAACCGCCGCTTTCATCGAATTCCAAACATCGTCGGACACCTGACCTTGTAACATTCGTAATGTGCCAACATTAAAGGAATCTTGCAAAATTCGCTTACCCTCACAATACATCGTAAGCTCCGTACTGCCGCCGCCTACATCCACATACAAACGAGTTTCATTGGCCAAATCCGACTCCATCATATGCGTATCGTAAATGATCGCAGCCTCCTCTTTTCCAGTGATAATATCAATCCGCAAACCCGTCTCCTCAAAAATCGCATTCACCAACGCCTCTCCATTTTGGGCATCGCGCATCGCCGATGTAGCGCAAGCTCTAAAACGCTCCACACCATACACTTCCATAATCAACTGAAATGCGCGAATACTCTTCTTTAAGGCCAATGCCTTTTCTTCGCCAATAAAGCCATCTTGAAACACATCAACCCCCAAACGAAGAGGGATACGCAATAAAGTGAGCTTGGTAAAATCTACCGACTCGCGATACGGCACAGCCTCGGACACCAGCAGTCGAACTGCGTTGGATCCGATATCAATGGCTGCGAGATTCAATGGTGTATTCTTTATTTTTTAAATAGTCATGTATGGCAACTTGAGACCGAAGCCATGGCTCCTTTTCCTCAGGCACTACGTATTGATTGCTCAATGCAGCATCCAAAATTCGGGCTTTTTCATTCTCCTTGAGTTGGATGTTCATAATATGTGACAATTCTGTTTGAATCTCTTTGTCGATGATGGGACAAGCCACCTCAACGCGATGATCCAAATTCCTCACCATCCAATCGGCCGACGAGATAAAAACTTGCTTTTGCTCTTCTTCTCCAAAAATAAACACCCGGGCATGCTCTAAATATTGATCCACAATAGAAATGGCTTGGGGTTGTTTTTTGAACGATTTCTGATCCATCACACCGCAGAAAATCCCGCGAACCACAAAACTACTCTTCACTCCAGCCTTGGCCGCATCGTAAAGATCATGAATCAACTGATCATCGCTTAAACTATTCAGTTTCACCACCAAGGAGCCCCCTTTTTTCCGCTTGCTCAACGAAATCTGCTTCAGGATTTGCGCTTGGAAAAATTTACGCATCGAAATCGGCGCAGGTATCAATGTCCTGCAGGTCTTTAAGCCCGTTAGATTGGGTATAGGACGCTCCAAACAATCAAATACACGATTGATATCAGCCATAATTTGACGGTTGGATGTCAGCAAACAATGATCCGCATATACCTTAGCCGTACTCTCATTCAAATTACCTGTGCTAACGAAACCAAATTGGGTGGTCCTGTTGAACTCTCTGCGCTTAATGACACAGATTTTCGCGTGAATTTTCATCTCAGGAAGCCCAATGTAAACCCTAACGCCCTCCTCTTCCAATCGCTTCTTCCACATCATATTGGCTTCTTCATCAAAGCGCGCCTTCAACTCAATAACCACAGAAACTTGCTTCCCATTTCTTACCGCATTCACCAACGCATTAATTACCCTTGAATCTTTGGCCAATCGATACAAGGTCACTCGAATACTAACAACTGCAGGATCGATGGCTGCTTCACGCAACAAATCAATCACCGAATCAAAGGAATGATATGGGAAATGCAACATCACATCCTTCTTAGAAATGACATCCATAATCCTACACGGCTGGGTCAATAACGGATGAACAAAAGGCTTTGGACGAGAATTAATATCAGTAAAAACCTCCCGCGGGAAGTCCATAAAATCTTTAAAATTGTGAATTCTCCCCCCGGGAACCATATGATCCTTCTTGTTCAAACTCAATCGCTTCATCATAAACTCCAACAAATTCGCATCAATCTGCTTGTCGTATACAAACCGCGTTGCCTTACCCTTCTTCCGATTCTTAATACCCTTTTCCAAATCGTCGATCAAATTGGAATGAAAATCATTGTCCAAATCCAATTCAGCATCACGGGTTACTTTGATCAAATGACCCATGAATTTATCAAACCCAAATGGCGCAAACAAATAAGGCAGATTATACCGAACGATGTCTTCCAACAGAATTAAATCTTTGGTTCCTTTGGCCGATGGCAAAACTACCACGCGGGGCAAATCACCAACAGGAATTTCAATCAATGCGTAACGATGCATCATCGCCGATTGCGAATGTCCCAGAACACAAGCTAAATAAACACTTCTGTCCCTAAGTAACGGCATGCTAGGGATCGACTCTATCATTAAGGGTACAATTCGTGTGTGGAGTCGCTCTTCAAAAAATGTCTCAACAAATGTCTTCTGCTCTTTTGTAAGCTGCTTGTCGGTTTTGAAGTAGATCTTCTTACCCTCCATAGCCCCAACCAAATCGCGATAAATTTTCTCGAATTGTTGTTGTTGGGTAAGCACGATCGACATAATGCTGGCGAGAATTTTTTCAGGATTCTCTTCCATATGCATCTTCAATTTATTCCCCGCAGTTCTTGTCATTCGGTTGAGCGTTGCCACCCGAACACGAAAAAACTCGTCCAAATTGTTAGAAAATATTCCTAAAAATCGCAAACGATCGTAAATGTGATTTTCCTCGTCTGCTGCTTCCTGTAAAACCCTGCCGTTAAACGCCAACCAACTAATATCCCTGTTAATTCCTTGCTTCTTTGAACCCATAATGGAAATCTATCCAATGCAAAGATGATAGTTGTATTTGCGATTTAGAATTATTTCGAGAAGAATATATCATCAATTTAGTGTTAACAAAATGTGCTGTCCTCTGTACACGATTTGATAACATAAAATTGATGTTAATACCTATTTTTATTAGCGGTAGCAAAACATACCAACTGGTATTTTGAGGACGTGAAATCTACTCCTAGGGAAATGCAAGTTTGCATTCTAAGCGATTTGCATTTGGGCACCTTTGGCTGCCATGCCGAAGAAATTAGCGATTACTTGCGAAGCATCAACCCGGAAATTTTGGTACTCAATGGCGACATTATAGACATTTGGCAATTCAAGAAGTCATATTTCCCACCACAGCACATGCAAGTGATCCGGGACATCCTAAAACTCAACACCCAAGGGACTCAAGTATATTACATCACAGGCAATCACGATGAAGCCTTGCGTAGATATTCTGGCACTCAGTTGGGGAATATCAGACTAGACGACAAACTCATTTTGGAATTGGATGGCAAAAAGGTTTGGATTTTTCACGGTGATGTTTTTGATGCAACAACCAAAGGATCCGCACGATTATTAGCGCAGCTCGGTGGCAAAGGATATGATTTATTGATTTGGTTAAATCACAACATCAATGCACTCCTTTCTCTGATGGGTCGGGAAAAAATGAGTCTTAGTAAAAAAGTAAAAGAGAGCGTAAAAAAAGCCGTTTCTTGGATCAACAATTTTGAACAGACGGCCGCGGAACTAGCCATCGAGGAGGGATACGACGTAGTTGTTTGCGGCCATATTCACCAGCCACAGCAAAGAATCATTAAAACAGAAAAAGGCGAAGTAACCTATTTGAATTCTGGCGATTGGATCGAAAATCTCACGGCACTAGAATACAACGATGGAAATTGGGAAATTTACGAGCATCCCCAGCAAAATCGCAAAAAACTACCAAGGAGTACTGAGTATTTAACAGAACTAGAACGCCTTAAAAAACCAGACATTCCTGATGTGCTTTCACACCACATCGCAGCTTTTATTGCTACCAAAACTGCCATTTAATTCATACTATGAAGATTCTTTACGCCGTCCAAGCGACAGGGAACGGACATATTAGCAGGGCCTCTGAGATTCTGCCGATACTTCAAAAATATGGCACTGTCGATATAATGCTCAGCGGAAACAACGCCCACTTGCCGGTAAATCTGCCCGTAAAATACAAGAGCAAAGGATTGAGTTTGTTTTATCAATCCGGTGGCGGATTGCATTACTATCGCATGCTAAAACAATTGAATCCCTTTAGGATTTGGAACGATATCAAGCGATTACCAGTAGATCAATACGATTTGGTCATCAACGATTTTGACCTTATCACGGCGATGGCATGTAAATTAAAAGGCGCATTTAGCATTCAATTTGGGCACCAGGCCAGTTTTAATTATTCTGAAACGCCTCGACCTACTAGGAAATCGATGATTGGCGAATGGGTACTAAAGAATTTCGCACCGGCCAAATTAAATATTGGACTACATTTCAAGCCCTATCACCCAAATATTTTACCCCCCATAATTAAGGAACACATTCGCCAAGCACAGCCATCGAACCAAGGACATATAACGATTTACCTTGCCCAGTATGGCCACGAAGAGATTTATAAGCAGGTCAAAAGTTTAACCCATCTAAAATTCCACATTTTCAGCAGCGGAATCAAAGAAAAGAAGACCATTCACAATTGTCTTTTCTTCCCCTTGGGCAAAGAGTGTTTTTCCCATTCGATGATTCATGCAAAAGGCATTGTCACAGGAGGTGGATTTGAAACGCCCGCCGAAGCGCTGTATTTAGGCAAGAAAATCATGGTAATTCCAATCAAAGGTCAGTACGAACAGGACTGCAACGCTGCTGCACTTCAAGAATTTGGTGCAGAAGTAATCAGCGAGATCGATATACATTTTGGCGCAACGGTAGACCGGTTTTTTCATGAATCCAGAGAAACCGCCCAACGCTACTTCCAAGATTCTACCAACGAAGGAATTGTTAACCAATTTATGTCGATCGCAATTCAGGCGTTAAATAACCACAAGAACCAAGAATTAAACGATCACAAAATCCAGATGCAGAAAACGCATCAAGAAACGCCGCTACCCGAAGCAACTGCATTTGATGGACTCATGAACACCAATTTCCCATCGGCATCTTCGGCCATCAATATCATGCCTTGACTTCCAATGCCTCTCATTTTACGAGGGGCTAAATTTGCCAACAGCAGGACCTGTTTACCCACCACTTCTTCGGGTGAAAAATGCAATGCGATACCTGAGACAACAGTGCGGGTTTCAGTACCAACCTCCAAGGTGAGTTTCAATAATTTATCGGCTTTCTCCACCTTTTCACAAGCCACAACGGTCGCAACGCGCAAATCGAGTTTCGCAAAATCATCGTACGTCACTTCCGGCTTGATTTCGGCCACGGCTTCAATTGCTCCACTCATATTTTTATCGTTTTCAGTCCCCGAATTATTGCTTTTTGATGCTGACTCTGCGATAACGGCCGCGGCATTCGCCGCGCCGGCTGCCTGCAGCTTTGAAATTTGAACCTCAATCACATCATCCTCAATCTTCTGGAATAATAATCCCGGACTCCCCAATTGATGTCCAGCCGCCAACTCAAACCAAACCCCAGCCACACCATCGCCAGCCATCCAAAAATCCTTTCTTGTCTTCGCATCCGGATTCACCTGTAATTGAGCCAACAACCTTCCGCTCGCCTCAGGCATAAACGGCTCCATCAACATGGCCAAATTGTACAACACCTGAACCGCCTCACTCAACACCTGCGCCGTGCCATCCGCATCCGTCTTTATCAACTTCCATGGCTCATGATCCGCCAAATATTTATTCCCCAATCGCGCCAATTCCATCATCTTAAATTGCGCATCTCTGAATTGGTATTGCCCCAACAACTTCACCACCGGCACAATATACTCCTCCACCATCGGATGCTTGCCGCCAACCACCGCCGAACGATCAAACAAACGATACTTATCCTGCACCGATTCCACCATTGGCATCACACCCTCATAATATTTCTGCATCAACACCAAAACACGGTTGGCAAAATTGCCCAGTATCCCCACCAACTCCGAATTCACGCGCGTTTGATAATCCTTCCATGTAAACTCACTGTCCTTGGTCTCAGGCGCAATCGACGTGAGCACATATCGCAACTCATCCTTCCGATTTGGCATCTCCTCCAAATACTCATTCAACCAAACTGCCCAATTTCTGCTCGTCGATATTTTCTGCCCCTCCAAATTCAAAAACTCATTGGCAGGCACCTGCTCCGGCAATACATACCCATCGCCGCGCAAATGCAACATCGCCGGGAATATGATACAATGGAAAACAATATTATCCTTACCAATAAAATGAATCAACTTTGAATCACCCGTCCACCATTGCTCCCAATCATCCGGCCTCAGCTCCTTCGTTGCCGAGATATACCCGATGGGCGCCTCAAACCAAACATATAAAACCTTTCCGTCGGCCCCATCCAATGGCACCGGCACACCCCACTCCAAATCTCTTGTCATGGCGCGCGGACGTAAACCCTCATTCAACCAGCTCTTACACTGACCCAAAACGTTGCTTTTCCAACCACTCTTACCGCCAATCCACTCATTCAAAAACGATTCCTGAATCTCATCCAATGGCAAATACCAATTGATGGTTTCGCGCATCACCGGAACCGTTCCACTCAACGCCGATTTCGGATTTAGCAGCTCCGTTGGGCTCAAAGTAGAGCCACATTTTTCACACTGATCGCCATAAGCACCCTCATTCTTACAAGAAGGACAAGTTCCCACAATGTATCGATCGGCCAAAAACTGCCCCGCTTGCTCATCGTAATATTGCTCAGAACGAATCTCTTTAAAAGCCCCCTTGTCGTATAAATTCTTAAAAAACGCCTGCGATAAATCTTTATGCGTTTGGTTCGATGTCCTTGAATAAATATCAAACGAAATCCCCAAATCCCTGAAAGAATCGCCAATAATTTTATGATACCGATCCACTACATCTTGAGATGTCACCCCCTCTTTTCTCGCCCTCAAAGTAATCGGCACACCATGCTCATCGCTTCCGCAAATGAACAACACCTCTTCACCACGCAAACGCTGAACCCGCGCGTGAATGTCGGCTGGAATATATACACCGGCCAAATGCCCAATATGAACGGGGCCATTGGCATAAGGAAGTGCTGCGGTAATGGTAATTTTTGACATGGAACTGCAAAGATACTTTTAGCGCGAATAAATCTGAAGGTATTTCTGCACGCTTTGTTTGTAATAAGGCTTAAAGGCCGGTTGGATTTTCCTTAATGACTCCCTCTCCTCTGCTTTTTTCCGCATTGCCTCTTTGATATTTTCTGGCACCTCAGGAATATAATTTCCCGGGTTATTAGACTCTCTCTTGTCCTCCTGATCCTGCTTCCGATCCGCTTTTTCATTTTCCAGCAAGCGCGTCATGATCTGTTTCTGCCTCTCAATCGACTGCGGAGTAATTTTCCCATTAACGATATCTTTCTCCTGCTGCTCCATCATTTTCTCCACCTCCTGAAGTCCGTTTGATAGTCCCTGCTTTCCCTCCTGACCCAATTCCTTTCTCAGCTGCTCCACCTGCCTGCGCAATGCCTCCTGCATCAACGCCATTTTTGCCAAATCTTCATTGAGTGATCGCTGCCCGTCCTGAGACGATTCTCCCTGTGAACCCGGTGTCTTTGGACTTCCCTGCTCCCCTTGCTTGCCCGATTCCCCTGGCTTACCGCGTTTCTGTTGTTGCATTTTTTGCAACTGCTCGCCCAAGGCCTTCTGCGCATCAGACAATTTACCGCCTGGCTTAGGTTTCCCACTCTTGCCCTTTCCGGATTTGTTGGGATTATTGCAACTCTTATCGCCGTCCTTCTTCTGATCACTCTGCATCTGCTGCTGCATATTTTGCAAACTTTCCATCAGCATATCGGCCAAATTATTTAATCCCGTCATCACAAACTGTTCATGAACCGCCGCACCACGAGAATTCCTCACCTTCATATTGTCTAATGCCATCCCCATTTGCACATTCACACGACTCATTTCCTTGGTGACAAAATTGTCGATCATGGGCTGACGTTTCGCCAAAGCCATCAAACTATCCTCTATGAACATCAACGACTCCCGCAATCGCATTTGCTCCTTATTCAATGTCGTAAGTCGTGGATTATCCGACGATAATTTGCGCAATTCCATAAAGTTCGCTTCCTGTCGGTTCGACGCATCAATCAAATTCTCCAACAAGGCCCTGAGGGTTTGATAGTCTTCCGCCGTGCGTTTCTTTTGCTGATCTTCGAACGATTTCTGCATATTCTGCATTGCCTCTTTCATCTTTTGCGCCGATTTTTTCATTTTCTCAGACGCCGCTGATTTCTTGTTATTCTGCAAATCTTGCGATGCTTTTTGCGCTTCATCCCCCGCCTCTTTGCGATCTTCTTCCCCAGTTTTTAACTCCATCGGCTTTTCTAGCTCGGCATTTTTCTCTTCCACATCTTTAATTTTCTTTTCGATGTTCTGCAATGCCTTGTTCTGCTGCTCCTGGGCTTCTTTCAAAGCTTCTGAAGCCTGACCGCCTTTTTCCTCTTTGGTTTTCTGCGCAAGATCTTCTTCCTTCTTTGCCCAATCCTCCATGCTTTTTGCCACCGCATCCACCGCTTCTTCCAATTCCAACTGCTTCAACTGCTCCATGAGTTTGTCCATTTCCTTGGCTGTTTCTTGACTCATTTCGCTCAACTTTTGCATCGACTCCTTCAGCTGTTCTTTGTCGGCCTTCTGCTGCAATAATCGCTGAATTTCATCAATCAGCTTTTGCATTTCTGGATTATTCAACTGCTTGAGTCGATCATTCAATGCATCTTTCTTTTTCTGCAATTCTTGCGACTGTTCTCCAAGTCGTTGCTTTTGCTTATTGACCTCAGATTGCTTTTTCTCCAGTTGTTTGATGGTTTGAAGCATTTTCTGCTCCTCATTTAACCAATTCTTAATTTTATTCTCCTGATCCCAACTCTGTCCGCTTTGTTGTAGGGATTCTTGCAAACGCTTGGCTTCTTTTTGCAATTTTTCCAAATTCTTGACAGATTTGCTCATTCCTTGACCAATGCCTGCCTCTTGTTTTTCTAGTTGAGCCACCACCGCATCGTTGCTAGGCCTTTCTAATTTCCTCAC
>CAJBVU010000087.1 GCA_903959115.1 uncultured Bacteroidota bacterium | reverse complement strand
TCGATATCGAGGTTTGCCCCCGTGCTATTGATCTTGCCGATGTTGATGTATTGATACAGCTGGGTGCTTTGATCCAGCATCGCCAGTTGAATTTGCTGCGAAACATGGTTGTAGAAACCCCGGGTATTCAATTCCACGGCCAAAATTCTGCCATTGATGTTGGGGTAGGTGTGACGATACTTGTAGGACGCCATGGCATTGTGTGCTACCTCCGCTTGCAATTGTTCGTTGCCCCGCACATTGTGGTTGATGTCTACAAACAAGAAATATAATTCTTTCAAACTGGGTGCGCGATACCCTTTTGCATAAGACAGCCGCCACATCGAGTTGCCAAGTTTGTAGCGGGTTTGTAAGGCAGGAATGATGGGTGTGAAGCGCAGATTTTGTGTTGTTGTTAGAATGGGCTCACCAAATCGGGAGTTGAAATTCCCCCTTATGCTAGGCTGGATGAGCAATCGATGGTTGGGTTGCCATTTTCCTTGAGCGAAAATTCCAACGTCTGTGATGCTTTTGGCCTCGCGAATTTTTCCGGTAGACAGGATTTCGTGATTGGCATCGTAACCCAGCATGATCGTATTTTTGCGAACCCGCTTTTTTTCGATTTCAAAAAATCCTCGGGCATTGAAGAGGTGGTTTCGGGTTGTATCGCGCTCACCAATGAATGAGGGTGTTTCTTCGCCGGTTACCAAGTTTCTTTTTACCAGTGTGTTGAGGCGATGGTAGCCGTTCCAACTGTTATTGAATTTAGCGTTGATAGATTTGTTCCCCACGCTAAATCTGCCGCTACTTTGCACTGCTGCATCGCTGCGCTGGGTGAAAAATCGGTTGTTGTAGCCAGTTACGGTGATTAGGTTGAATTCTGCATTGCTGCGATCCAGCATGTTTTCGTAAAAATGGTTGGCGCGGATATCGTGACGAAATTTATCGCCCCTGACATGAAACCCCAATCCCCCAAAATATTTGGTTTTGGGTTTCCAATCGTAATTGCGACTGAGGGTGTCGAAGTCCATGCCGCCAAAGAAATGTCGACCAGCAAACAGCTGCAATGTTGAATGCTGTCGCTTCACAGGAATAGCAAAATCCACATCGAGGTTGGTGTTTCTTCTGCCATCCAAAAAAAGCCGCGCATTGGTTTTGGTGCGGGTTAAAATGGGCTGTTTTGTGATGATGTTGATGATACCACCCATGGCATCGGAGCCGAACAACACGCTCATCGGGCCTTCGATGATTTCTATCTGTTCGATTTGGTTTGTGGGAATTTGCGAGATGTCGATGTTGCCATTCAATCGCCCGGCCACCGGCGCACCGTTGACCAATATTTTGACCGACTGGCCGCTGAGGCCTTGCAAAGAGATGCCGGTGCCGAGTTGGGCATCCTGACTAATTAAAATGCCGCTTTGGTTCTGAAGAACCTCCGCGGCATTTTGGGCACCCATCTCTTTGATGGTTTGGGCGCTAATAACTTTGACTTGCTCTGTGGCACCACTCACGGCAACGCCTTTGATGGAGCAGGAAACACTCGCAGGGTCAAGCACCTGCAGGTCATGCAGGGTGTCTTTGCTTTGTGAAAAAAGCACTGCGGGTATGATTCCTATGATCCAAAGAAGCGTTTTCCGCATGCGGAATTAGTGTTTTATGAATGGCAAACTCGCTTTGTCGCTACCAGAAATTACGTTCAACAAATACTGTCCGGCAGGCAATTCTTGGATGTTCAATTTCAAGGTAGATCCGGTTTGGAATTGGGCGGTTTGGTCGAGTATGATTTGACCGTTCAATGCCATGATTTGTATTTGGGCTTCTTGGTTCAATTGGGGTATCCAAAGGAGCAAATCACTTTGAACAGGGTTGGGGAACAATTTTGCTTCAATCTTTAAGTTCTTCAGGTTGGCCGAAGCGCTGGGGGTGAGTGACAATTTGCGGAACTGACTTTCTCCACGCGATGCGCCTGTAAAACCAGTGAACGATAGCATGTAATAGGCTGTGTCTTTGATTGCGCCTAGGGTTCTGGTGCTTTCCACCACATAGTTCCAGCTGGTTTGGATGGTCCATTTGCCAGTGGTATTGTCGAAGGATTTCCAATCGCCCCCAATTTTTGTAAGGTCTTTGCTCAATTCTGTGGGTGTGCCAGTCATCTTTACTCCAATCAGTGTTTGGGCTGGATTGGCGGCCATAACGTCCCAAGTGTATGTTGTGATTTTTGATACACGTGTTCCTCTTTTGCTTTCAACACCCATGGTTGGATACATTACTGGGGCGCCACCACCAGGAGGGGTAGTGAGTGCATAATATCGTGTGAACAACAAATCCCAATCGTCGCGAGAAGGTTCAGGGAATACATCGCCCACACCCAAAGTGTAATATTTATAACTCTTGCCAGTGGCGCTGCTTTGTAGCATCGTATCAGTTTTGTCTGAAGTGCCATCCATCATGGCAGTGCGGAAAATAAAATCGCCATTGGGGTTTTGTTTGATGGGCATGAACTTTACAAACGACTTGCCGGTACCTATTCCAGGGTGGGTGATTACAAATAGGTAAAGCGAATCGCCAGCAACCTCTTTGGTGGTTGGGTCATAAACACCCCAACTAAAATCCCACATATTGCCAGGATTGGTGGCTTGGTTCAAGGCGCCTTTTTCATGCACATTGATATCGTTGTAGAATTTCTTCCATGAGGCCCATCCCGAAGTATCGAACTGAGAAAACTGTGAGTTGTCACCTTTTGGGTAAGCATACACCTCAACACCGCCCATGTGATTCACGCGGATACAGTTGTCGCGCGAAACGGTGGTGTGTGAAAAATGCCATTGGTCTATAGGACTCGATGCTTCGGCACCCGTTCTGATGTTGTAATAAACCGCTTTGCCATATCCAGCGCCCATCGCCACAGAGTCTGAAACGGGGGTTTGTGCAAAAAGCTGCCCTGATAATAAGGCTGCCCAAATGGTTAGGATGAATTGACTTTTGTTTTTCATTTTTTTGATGTTACAAATTTACTTTGATGCCCAAAGAATAGGGCTTGGGAGATTGTAAGGATTTTGTCATAATAATGTCAGCAAAATTGTGACATTTGTCATTTTTTCTTCGATTTATTCATCAATAGGAATCAACTTTCAATGGTGGTTAGGGTTAACTTTGTAAGTTGAAAGTGGCAAGAAATGGCAAAAATTAAGATCGATATTGCATCGGGCAAAGTGGCAAAAGCAGCCGTAGTGGTTGGGATTGATTTGGGGACTACGAATAGTTTGGTGGCCTATGTGAATCCGGAAACGAATCAGCCAGAAATCATTGTAGACGAGATGGGGAGTCTGGTGCCTTCGGTGATTGGATTTCAGCCGGGTCAGCTGCCCCAAGTGGGGTACATTGCTAAGGAGGGTTTGATTGCATCGCCAGATCGTACCATTTATAGTGTCAAGCGATTGCTCGGTAGAAGTTATAAAGATGTATCGGATGTTCAGTCGTTTCTGAGTTATCGCATCATTGATGATGAAACCGATGCGCTGGTGAAAGTGATGATCGACGATGCGTTTTACAATCCGATTGAACTCAGCGCGATCATTTTGAAATCGTTGAAGCAAAAGGCAGAGAAAGCGTTGGGTGCCGATGTCAACCAGGCGGTGATAACTGTTCCGGCCTATTTTAACGATGCGCAGCGACAGGCAACTAGGGACGCGGGGAAGTTGGCGGGATTGGATGTCTTGCGGATTTTGAATGAGCCTACAGCGGCTAGTTTGAGTTATGGGCTGAATTCCACCGAGGCCGAACGCGTTTTAGTTTATGATTTGGGTGGAGGGACATTTGATGTTTCAATTTTGACCATCGAAGAGGGTGTTTTTGAGGTGCTAGCGACAAAAGGCGATACTGTTTTGGGTGGTGATGATATAGATCGGGCAGTGTTGCAGTTTTGGATATCGGAACAGGAGGTGCTTCAGGGTCTAGATGCCGGTGATAGGCAGAAGTTGCGATTGATGGCAGAATCTGCGAAGATTGAGTTGAGTGGCGATCCAGAGAGTGTTTATACAAATAATATAATAGTGGGTGGGGTTTCAGTGGATCTGACATTGGATTACAGTCAATTGCAAGCGGCCGCAAATCCCATCTTGCAAAAAACCCAATATTGCATTGCGGCCGCATTGAAGGATGCTCATTTAAAGGAATCCGACATTCAAGCAGTTGTGATGGTGGGTGGTTCAACCCGCTATCCAGAAATTTATAAATTACTAACTGCGCTCTTCCCGCATGTTCAAGTGAATAACCAAATCAATCCCGATGAAGTTGTGGCCTTAGGCGCAGCCATCGAAGCGGATGTGTTGGCCGGTAATCGCAAAGATGTGTTGCTGCTAGATGTCACCCCACTGAGTTTAGGTATTGAAACGGCAGGCGGACTCATGGATGTGCTGATACCAAGGAATTCCAAAATCCCAGCCAGAGTGGGTAGAGAATATACCACCTCGATCGACGGACAAGTGAATATGAAAATTGCAGTATTTCAAGGCGAACGTGAAATGGTGGCGGAAAACAGAAAGCTGGGAGAATTTATATTAAAAGGAATTCCAGCCATGCCTGCAGGTTTTCCGAAAATCGAAGTCAGCTTTGCCATCGATGCCAACGGAATGCTACAGGTGAGAGCCAAAGAACTTCGCAGTAATGTCTCGCAAGAAATCGACATCACTCCACAATACGGACTCACCGATGCCCAAGTGGAACAGATGCTTTTGGATGGTTTTCAGTTTGCCCAAAGTGATGTCCAACTGCGCATGCAACAAGAAGCGGTAAACGAGGCTCAACAATTGATTTATCTGGCCAAACGCTTCTTGGATAAAAACGGGGGAATGATGAGTCAAGAAGAAATCGAAGGAACGAAACAACGCATCGAAGACCTTGAGCGTCTATTGCAATCGCAGGCCTCCAAAGATGAGATTCTGGCAGCGGTAACTGGGTTGAACGATTACACCCGGCCGTTTGCCGAACGATTGATGGACGTGGCTGTTGCATCGGCACTCAAAGGAAAAGGAATATAACATGAATTTGAAATCCATATTCGTATTGCTGGGGTTGACTTGCCTCACGATTTTGGCTCAGGCGCAAGCAGTTTCTGACGTTGTTTATGAAGGTCGTCAGCGTTATGGCTTAAAAATGGGCATGGGGATGAGCTCGATGTACGGCGGAAAACTCAGAAATCCCAGGCCGAGTTTAGGCGTGTTGGCGGGATTTTACTTGCACTCGAAATTGGACAAAAAATCGCCATGGGGCATTCAAAGTGGATTGGATTTGCGCATGCGGGGTAGCAACTTTGGAAACGGAAGACCCGGTGATACAGCTATCAATCGTTCTTATACTAAAATTAGTATCATGAGTATGGATGTTCCGTTGCTGATCAATTATCGATTAACCAAACAGCGCGATGTAAATGTAAAGCAACTGCAGCTTGGCGTTCAAGTGGGGTATAATTTCAATTCGATATTATACGTTGGTCCAAGCAAAACGCCTTTACCTACCGCTCTTAATGCTTATAATAGTATTCAAACTTGGGATAAGTTGCCATTGAAAGCCTTTGATTATCAGGCCTCTTTGGGCTTTCAAAAGCGGGGTGAATCGTTGGGGTATTCAATCGCTTTAAAGTATGGCTTGCGAAATTTGAATAACAATTTTCTTTTCATGGGCATGGTGGATAACGATGGCGATGGCGTGGCCGAAACCCAGCAAGAGCTGATTGCTCCTACTACAAATCCCTCCAAAGAAGCGCCAGGAACCCCTCAATTTATTGGGACCTGGAGTTTGGAATATGCCTTGATATTCTGATTCCCTCGGGATTTCGTACCTTTGTATTTTCTACATTCCTCAAATGTCAACCGTTGCCTTCTATACCCTTGGGTGTAAACTCAATTTTGCCGAAAGCAGTGCGATCGGACAGCAACTGAGCAAGGCGGGATTTGAGAAAAAGGAATTTCAGGATGGGGCCGATTTGTATGTGATTAATACATGCAGCGTTACGGATCACGCGGATCGTAAATGTAAAAAAGTGGTTCGCGAAGCACTTAAACACAACCCCAATGCCTATGTGGTAGTGATTGGTTGTTATGCCCAACTCAAGCCCAATGAAATCGCCCAAATTCCGGGCGTGGATATGGTCCTTGGAGCGGCAGAAAAATTTGAATTGATATCGCACCTTCATACTTTGGTGAAAGAACCCAAGGCTGTGGTGCACAATGCCCCCATCAAAGACGTAAATACATTTGTCCCAGGCTACAGCCTCGGTGATAGAACCCGCATTTTCTTGAAGGTACAAGACGGTTGTGATTACTTCTGTAGTTTTTGTACCATACCCCTGGCTCGTGGTAAAAGTCGCAGCGGAAACGTAGCGGAAACCATCGATTTGGTTAAAGAAGCAGCCCAACAAGGTGCAAAAGAAATCGTGTTAACGGGTGTGAACCTGGGCGATTTCGGCATCGAACATAACCAGAATTTCTTTGATTTGGTGAAAGCCATCGACGTGATAGAGGGGGTGGACCGCTACAGAATTAGTAGCATCGAACCCAATCTGCTCACCGATGAAATCATCGAGTTTGTGGCGCAAAGCAAGCGTTTCGTGCCTCACTTCCATATCCCTTTGCAAAGCGGGAGCGACGAGATTCTGTTGAGAATGCGCAGAAAGTATTTGTCGGATTTATATCGTTCCAGAATTCAGAAAATCAAGGCGTTGATGCCCCATTGTGGAATTGGTGTCGACGTGATTGTGGGCTTTCCCGGCGAAACAGAAGAGAATTTCCTCGAAACCTATCGCTTTTTGAACGAATTGGACGTGTCGTACCTGCACGTTTTTCCCTACTCAGAGCGCGCCAATACCACCGCCAAAAAAATGAAGGATGTGGTGCCGGTGAAGGTGAGAATGGAGCGCGGTGAAATGCTTCGCGGGCTCAGTGAAAAAAAGCGCATGGCCTTCTATCGTGAGCATTTGGGCACGCGGAGACCGGTTTTGTTTGAAGAAGAGGAGCGCAGAGGTGTGATGTTTGGCTTTACCGATAATTACATCAAAGTTGCCACCGATTACGACCCATTGTTGGTGAATACTGTTGCTGATGTGTCGCTTTCTTCATTAGATTCCGAAGGTTGGGTGAACGCTGCATTTGATTACGCCGAGGTTGCGCATTAACTTGCACCTGTGTTTCCAACCCTTTATCATTTTCTATACGATTTAACGGGAATTTCCCTGCCCTTTCTAAAGGTCGTTAATACCTTCGGTTTTTTCGTCGCCATGAGCATCGGCGCTGCCTTCTGGGCGATGTCGTCTGAGTTTGATCGCAGAACATCTTTGGGTCAGTTCGCCAAAGTGAAAGTGAAACAAGTAACCGGCGTGGGTGTGGCTCGCAGCGAGTATATTCTCAATGCGGCGATGGCTTTTGTCTTTGGCTACAAAATTCTCTTTTTGATGGTGGAAACCGGCGATGGCTTTTCTCCTCAGGATCACGTTTTTTCTACCGAAGGAAGTTGGTTGTTTGGTGCATTGGCGATGTCGTTTTCGCTGTGGCGGACATGGGTAACAGATAAGAAACAGCGCAGCGTTGAGCCTTCGGAGACGATCATAGAAATGGGTGCATCGGCGAACATGCCAAACCTTACCACGGTTGCTTTGCTGAGTGGTTTCTTGGGCGCGAAAGTGTTTCATTTGCTCGAAACCCCAAGCGAGATTCATTGGGATACGTTTTTGATGGATTTGTTGACCAGCGGCGGTTGGACGTTTTACGGGGGTTTGATTTGCGGTGCGGCGGGCGTGATTTGGTATGCATCAAAGAAGGGAATGCACTGGACTCATGTCTTTGACGCGGGTGGTCCTGCGATGATGTTGAGTTATGGCTTGGGTAGATTTGGCTGTCATTTCTCCGGCGATGGCGATTGGGGCATTGCCAACTTGAAAGCCAACCCGGGTTTGCCAGATTGGGCATGGGCTTACAAATACCCTCACAATGTTTTGGGAAAGGATTACGCATCAACAGGAATGGAGATGATTCCAGGTTGCTCGGGAGAGTATTGCTATCAGTTGGCGGTTCCGGTTTATCCCACACCCCTTTATGAGGCCTTGATGGCATTGGGGCTTTTTGCGATATTGTGGTATGTGTTGCGCAATCGCAGTTGGGCACCGTTCCAATATTTTTCGATTTATATGATGATGGCTGGCGCGGAGAGGATGTTAATTGAGAGCATTCGCGAGCACGGAATTAGTTTGTATCACTTTTTGGGGATGGAATTTTCTCAGGCGCAGATGATATCGTTGGTATTGATGATTTTGGGGGTTGTTGGGTTTGTTTGGGGCGGAATGATGCGGGATCGTAAATTGAAATCGGTATAGGGAT
>CAJBVU010000086.1 GCA_903959115.1 uncultured Bacteroidota bacterium | reverse complement strand
TCATTCAGTAATTTTTCGTTGTTCATAAAATGATTCCCCGCTTCACCTGCATATCGAGAGGAATAGACACCAGGCTCGCCGCCCAATCCTTCAACACACAATCCGCTATCATCAGCCACGCAAGGCAAACCGGTTAATTCCCAAACGGCCTGCGCCTTTAGCAAAGCATTTCCACGAAAAGTTGTCTCTGTTTCCTCCACATCAATCTCCACCCCTGCTTCTTTCAATGATATCAATTGCAATTTGCCTCGAACGATGGCTTGCGCCTCATCAATCTTATGTTGATTATTGGTGGCAAATACCAATGTCGGTAACTCAACTCCCATGACGTTAAACTCTGGGTTTGGTTGTTCTCTGTTCGATGCGCTTCTCGTAATCCTGTCCCAAAACTATTCTATTCACATAAATACCTGGTACATGAATATCATTTGGCGTCAATTCACCCGCCTCCACCAATTCTTCTACTTCCGCAATGGTAATTTTACCCGCCATAGCCATCATAGGATTGAAGTTCCTTGCGGTATCCTTAAACATCAAATTGCCATGTTTATCGCCTTTCCATGCTTTCACAATAGCGAAGTCGGCATCAAAGGCATATTCCATTAGGTAGGTTTTATCACCAAAAACGCGTGATTCCTTGCCCTCGGCGACCTCGGTTCCAACGCCTGCTGGGGTATAAAAAGCTGGAATTCCCGCGCCTGCGGCGCGGCACCTTTCCGCCAATGTACCCTGAGGTATCAATTCAACCTCCAACTCACCACTCAATAACTGCCTCTCAAACTCTGCATTCTCCCCCACATAAGAACTCACCATCTTCTTCACCTGCTTACCCTGCAACATCAAACCAATCCCAAAATCATCCACCCCCGCATTGTTCGATATACATGTCAACCCCTTTACCCCCTTCTTTACCAATGCAGCAATCGAATTCTCCGGAATCCCGCACAACCCAAACCCGCCCAACATCAATACCGCTCCGTCTTCTATGTCTGCAATGGCTGCTTCAGCCGATGGAAATACTTTTTTCATATTGTTTCAAATTTACTGCACCTCGAGTTGAGCCGACAAACCTTTTTCGCACAAAGCAGTGCAAACTGGCTCCAAATCGTCGTACCCACCATTTTTAACCGCATATTTTCCGTTATTGTGCACAAACCAAGCACACTGCTCCGCTTGTAAACGGTTATGATCACAATATTTCATCAAATTCACAATCACCCAATCAAAAGAATTTACCTCATCATTATATAAAACAATCTGCCAGCCACTGTCGAGCAAAGTTTCCTCAACAGCCTCAGGATTTATCTTCGGAGATGAATTCACCATTAACATAACCGCCTATTTCTTTTGCTTCATTACGATACGCGTCTTGGTCTCTTCACCAGCAATCAACCTTTTGATGTTCTTGCGATGCGTAACCAAAACCAAACCCGCCACCAAAAAACTGAAAATCAAAATACTCAAATCCGTCTCCCCAAACACACGTACAAATAAAAATGGAATAGACAACCCCGCCAATAACGAGCCGATGCTCACATACCCCGTAATTATATTGGTAATCACAAACACCAGCAATGCCAAACCTGCTACCGCAGGATTCAACGCAATCAGCATCCCGAATAATGTTGCCACGCCCTTGCCACCCTTAAACTTAGCAAATAAAGGGATCAAATGCCCGATCACCGACATCGTTCCAAACAATACCATTAATAATTTATGATCGCCCACCGCCAAACCACTTAAGTCGGTATGACTCAAAGCCAGATCCGAATAACCATCCCTAGACAAAAAATCAACCACATCGGCCAATCTAACTGCCAAATACCCTTTAAGAATATCCAAAATCAAGACGATCGTACCCGGCACCTTTCCCAATACCCGAAACACATTGGTGGCTCCAGCGTTTCCACTGCCATGCTCTCTTACATCGATGTCGTAAAAACGCTTACCAACCCATATCGCATTGGGAATTGAGCCCAATATATAAGCCACTAAGGCAAAAGTGATTTCTAACATTCTGAATTATTGTGATCTAATTATCTAAAACACCAAGACCAAAAACGCACAAACACGCATCTATCCTTGATTTTTTACTTTTACAAATATACCAAAAATAAAATTAAGGCTTCACGAGCTTAATCGCAGTCAATTCTGAGCCCCCTTTTACCTGAACCCAATAAATTCCCGACGACAATCTGCTCACATCCAAAGCCAAACCGCCACCATTCAACGATGTAGTTTGAACCGAATGAACCGCTCCTTTGATGTCAAATACCACGGCTGATTCGATTTTCAAAACCGACATCGGCTCGATAACGAAAACATCTGTCGCTGGATTGGGATGAACCTTCAACCAATTCTTTTCCATTTGATTCACTTGCGATACTGGAGCCGGAGGCAAATCAAACGCCTCTTCCCCATCAGCACAGTTGCCAGCGCTACCTTGGGCAGCAGAATAACCCAAACCTCTGCGAGCAAAAGCATCCCAGATAATTTTCTTATTTGCTCCGCCATAACGAATACTGTCGGCCGCCAAAATCGCATCGCGCGCATCCACAAACCCAGGACCGCAAGGCTGTAACTTCATGGCATCAATCACCACTTGAACTGCACGATTGTTTCCGCCAGTTCCGTTGTATAAGTCCTCATCAAAACCGTATTTATCTACATAACCCCAGTACATATCCCAAAGCATAGCACACCAAATTTCACCCGTGTAATGAACTTCGGTTTGAACGCCTGATGCCGCTTTTGCCAAATTTCCGTAGGTATGGGGATTCAACGACATATTGGTTGAATATGGATAGGTACGAATGCCATCTCCTGTTTGATCTTGGCCAAATAACCAATTTCCAACCCCGCGAGGCTTAGAACCCACATCGCCCTTTTTTGCAGTAAACGCCAATCCAATAAAATCACTCCATCCTTCGCCCATTTGCTCCGCATTGCTCAAACCATTCGAGTTGGAAGGTCCGCATGTTAATCGTATCGAAATTCCATGCGTGTATTCATGACCCATCACGCCCAAATCTAAATCGCTATCCGTCTTTTTTGCATAAGCCGAACTATCATAAAACGTAATATTCAGAGAAGAATCGGCCAAAAACGCCCTCAATTCATTGGCATTTGAGAAGCGCACAAATATTACAGGGATTGTCACTTTACTAGCCTGAGCCGTATTGTCAGTTGCCATCGTAATCACGGCATCAGCGGAGGAAGTATCTAGCAAAATCGCAGCCGTTGCTCCGTTTGATTGCGCACGATACACTTTTTGAACAAAGGTGCAACCGCCACGAACGATCGCCGCAAAATTCCCTTTTAATTCAGCACTATTGGTTAAACCAGTACAGCACTTATTGGTAACGGGATTTACATTGTCTTTCACCAACACCAATTTTCCTTTGCTAGGAACGGCGGTGATTTTCTTACCCCAGTTACCGTCTGTAATACCGACACCATATTTTGTCCCTTTGCTATCGACAACCAAATTGGCCTTAGCGCCTACTCCATCCCAAATAAACATTTGCATGCGAGGGGCTGAACCATCGGGCGGGGTCGACATATTTGCATTATTCGTACCACTACCATCCTGAGCATCCGCATTCACTGCATCATTGGCAGCACCAAAACCATCATAGTTGGTCCGCTGAAAATTCCCACTGGGTTCATCAAATCCGTAACGCTGCGAAATGTCGTGCATCAAATTATTCACCACAAACAAATTACCGATAGCGAAATCTTGATAATTTACGGGATTGGGCTCAGAAGGATCATAGGCAAGATTAAATGCTAGGGCGGCTCCACCATCTGGAGATTTACCTGGCGTATTTTTTCCAGCAACATCTTCCGAAGCATAGACATTATTTCCACGAGTAATTGTGTATTCCGCACCGGCTTTGCCATCCACATCATGCCATCCAAATGGCGATGCTTGTGCGTCTGCCGGACTCGTCAGAGAAGAAGGACTACCATACAAAGGGCTTTCCGTTGGGAAAGAGAATGACTTGTAGGTTGCTCCATCGCCGCGGCGTTGTAATGGCTTGCTTCCAGTCAACAACAAATTCTGAGAAACGCTTTTTCCGATGAGCGGACGATTTGCTTCCAGGGCCAACAATGAAGCTTGGTTTGCAATGTTTTTATCCTCTGCAGATACTGCTTTAGGGGTACAATGAACGGTCCAACTATGTCGTTGCAAGATTTTACCCGAAGCATCTATCCACAAATTCACCCAGTCTGAGGTTGCAGAATTATAGAAGACAAAATACTGAGCGGCAATCAAATCCCCACTTTCGTTGGGCCACGCCATCATTTGAGTATAGAACTTTGTTTCATCGAATTGGGTTCCGATGGTCATCGGTTGCCATTTGATTCCGGTTGTAGGGAAAATCGACGATTCGTTGCTGCCATCCGATATTATGTTTCGCGCCAAACCATTTTCTTGTTCGATGGCTTTTGCGCCTAGAACTTCCATGTTCAAAGATGCGAATGACCCTATCAAGTGGTCCGATGCGTGTGCCACGGTTCTATTGGTAGAGTACAATAAATCTCCATTTGGGTTAAAATGCAGACCCATCACACCATTCATCACGGGAACGCCTTGAATGGTTTGCAAAACATAAGCATGAGTTACCCCGCTGCCATCACGATATAAATCCTGAATCTGAGCGGCGGCCATATCTTCGTTCACCAATCCCCATTTACCCGCCGCCGCCAAATCCATGGCAGTTTGAAGTACTTTCGCTTTGGTTAATGTAGGTGCAGAATTCTGAGCATTGGCTTTAAAACTGATGGCACAAATCCCCATCAATACCATTTGTTTAAACATTCTCGTACGCATGAAATTGCAAGATATCAATTCACACCGAGAGTCGCAAAAGTTATGCATAAAAAAAGGCCCGCGGAGCGGGCCTTTTTTCTCTTTATATCGAAAATCTTAACAATACTTAAACATACTGCCCGCGTAAATCGCATTCTCTCCCAGCTCCTCCTCTATACGCAACAATTGATTGTATTTCGCCATCCTGTCCGAACGTGAAGCACTACCGGTTTTAATCTGACCGCTATTCATCGCAACCGCCAAATCAGCAATTGTAGAATCTTCAGTTTCACCACTGCGATGACTAATTACATTGCTATATGAATGTCGTGTGGCCAGCTGAATCGCATTCAACGTCTCAGTTAATGTTCCAATCTGATTCACCTTAATCAAAATACTATTGGCAATACCCTCATTAATTCCGCGTTGCAAACGATCTACATTGGTCACAAATAAATCATCGCCAACCAACTGCACCTTACTTCCTACCGCGTCTGTTAATTTCTTCCAGCTAGACCAATCATCCTCCGCACAACCATCTTCAATCGATACAATTGGATATCGCTTACACCAATCCGCCCAATAATCTACCATTTGATCACCGGTAAATACGCGACCATCCGACTTCTTAAAGGTGTACAAACCCGTTTTCTCGTCATAAAACTCACTCGTTGCAGCATCCATCGCAATGAAAATATCCTCACCCGGACGGTATCCTGCCTTTTCAATAGCCCTTAACACAATTTCGATTGCCTCTTCGTTGCTTTGAATATTTGGAGCAAACCCCCCTTCATCGCCAACATTGGTGCTGTAACCCGCAGATTTCAACACAGATTTAAGATGATGAAACACCTCAACCCCCATGCGCAAACCATGCGAGAAACTCTCAGCCTTCACAGGCATTACCATAAACTCTTGGAAATCAATCTTGTTATCTGCATGCGCACCGCCGTTCAAAATATTCATCATCGGCACCGGCAATACATTCGCATTCACACCACCTACATACTTGTACAATGGCATCCCCAATTCATCGGCAGCAGCTCTGGCACATGCCAAAGAAACCGCTAGAATGGCGTTAGCACCCAACCTAGATTTATTTGGTGTACCATCCATATCGATCATCATGGCATCAATTTCATTCTGAGCGCACACTTCCATTCCCTCCAACGCTTCAGAAATCTGACCGTTCACATTCTCAACAGCCTGCATCACTCCTTTTCCTAGGTAGGCATCCATTTCATTGTCGCGCAATTCCGCAGCCTCATGGATACCAGTACTTGCGCCTGATGGAACAGCAGCTCTTCCAAATCCACCATCTTCGGTGAACACTTCTGCTTCAATCGTTGGATTGCCTCTTGAATCCAAAATCTGTCTTGCTTGAATATGGGTTATTTCGCTCATGATTATTTTTTATGTTTTTGAACCATTTCTACAAATTGATCAAACAAATACAGAGAATCGTGCGGACCTGGCGATGCTTCTGGGTGATGCTGCACCGAAAATGCAGGAACATCCAATCGCGCAATTCCCTCCACCGTATCATCATTCAAGTTGATGTGGGTTAATTGAATTGTGGAATTCAAATTTTCATCGAACTCTACAGCAAACCCGTGATTCTGACTTGTGATTTCACTTCTTCCGGTAACCAAATTTTTCACAGGGTGATTCAATCCGCGGTGACCGTGGTGCATTTTATATGTTTTTAAGCCACTCGCCAAACTCAACAATTGGTGCCCTAAACAGATTCCAAAAGTTGGCAATCCCGAGTCAACGATTGTTTTAACTGCCTTAATCGCATAATCCATCGATGCTGGATCTCCAGGACCATTACTAATCATTAATCCATCAGGATTCCAGGCCATTACTTCCTCCGCCGTTGCATTCCAAGGAAAAATCCCCAAATAACAGCCTCGGTCAACCAAACAACGGGAAATATTTAACTTGTTGCCATAATCCAACAAAGCAACGCGCAAAGGCGCATCCTCATTTCCCATGGTATGAAAAGCCCCAGTTGATACCTTCGATGCCAACTCCAAACCATCCATTGATGGAACCGCATTGAGTTGTTCGAGCAACGAAGCAACATCAAAATTCTCCGAGGAAATAATTGCATTCTTGGCGCCTGTATCGCGAAGATGACGAACCAATTCACGCGTATCTATTTCGGAGATGCCCACCAGACCATTCGACATAAAATAACTATCCAGACTGTCGGAACCGTTTTTACGTGAATAATTGTGTGAGAATTTCTTGCAGACAAGACCAGCGATTTTTATACCGTCGCTTTCAATTTCCTCATCATGGACTCCATAGTTCCCAATGTGATCTGATGTCATAACCAGAATCTGACCAAAATAGGAAGGGTCCGTAAACACCTCCTGATAACCAGTCATTCCTGTATTAAAACAAATCTCTCCGGTAGTTGTACCAATCTTGCCAATGGCTGTACCTTGAAAAACGGTACCATCTTGTAGCACTAAAAGTGCGGGGGTTAGTTGTGCATTCACTTCAAGGATTCAAATTTCGTACATTTCAAGCAAGCGCTCAAACATTGTGGGTAAATTGTGGTATACTGCCTATTCTTTTGGTGAATCCAAGTTCTCTTTCGGGAACCAAACCGACCAAAATATGCTGAGTGCAAGTATTCCTATAATAATCAATAAGTTGTGTATTTCATTAAACCCATACTGATGAGCCCATTTTTCTAGTAACATTTTAAGCCCTATGTACACGAGAATCATCGACAGTCCGTATT
>CAJBVU010000085.1 GCA_903959115.1 uncultured Bacteroidota bacterium | reverse complement strand
CTCCATGGCCGGCCACCAAAGACGAGTTGATTGATTATGCAATCCGTTCTGGAGCTCCTTTGGAGGTAATGGAAAACCTACAGGAGTTAGAAGATGACGGGGAGCCATATGAGAGTATTGAAGAAATTTGGAGTGATTATCCCTCGGATGATGACTACTTCTTTAATGAAGACGAGCTTTAATCTTTGGTAAAGAGAAAAAAATGGCCAGATTTATCTGGCCATTTTTTGTTGTGAGAGCATTTCAAAAATGGTTGCTCTCAATTTTTCGATATTCCAATTGTTGTGCGCTGAAATAAAAACAGCAGGCGCAATTTCTTTTGCAATCCAACTTTTTTCAAATTGTTCGATGGTCATTCCAGTGCTTCCAACAAAAAAATCATCGTCGTCGCTTTCGTGAAATGCATCCACCTTATTGAAAACAATGAGTTCGGGTTTGCTGCCAGCCCCAATTTCGTGTAGAATTTCTTTCACGCTCATCATCTGTTGTTCAAAGGCGGGATTTGAAATATCAACCACATGAATCAAAAGATCGGTTTCCATCGCTTCAGCCAAGGTGCTTTTGAAACTCTCAATGAGCAGCGTGGGTAGCTTTCGAATGAATCCTACGGTGTCTGAGAGCAGCAGAGGGATCATATCGCCCATCCCATCGGGGTTTGGTATAACGACTTTTCTTACCGTGGCATCGAGCGTGGCGAACAATTTGTTTTCAACCAAGACATCGGAACGACTCATGAGATTCATGATTGTACTTTTTCCAACGTTGGTATATCCAACTAGGGCACATCGAAAAACGCCATCACGACTTTTTCTTTGGGTAAATCCAACTTTCTCGATTTCGGTGAGTCTGGTTTTGAGCAAAGAAATTTTATCGCGTAGTACACGTCTGTCTGTTTCGATTTCCTTTTCCCCTGGCCCTTTCATTCCGATACCCCCTTTTTGTTTCGATAAGTGAGTCCACATACCTGTAAGTCTTGGCAGCATAAAAATACTCTGCGCCAATTCTACTTGTGTTTTGGCCTGAGCCGTTTTTGCGTTATTGGCGAAAATATCGAGAATGAGGTGGGTACGACTTAAAATCTTGGTGTTTTCGATTTCTGTTTCGATATTTCTGACTTGAGCGGGGGTGAGTTCGTCATCAAAAATGATCAAATCGATTTTGTTTTTCTCAACGTATAACTTGATTTCTTCAAGCTTTCCTTTTCCTACGTATGTTTTGGGTTGAGGATGTTCAAGGTTTTGGATGAATCGTTTTTTGGT
Source organism: uncultured Bacteroidota bacterium (assembly GCA_903959115.1). GTDB lineage: Bacteria > Bacteroidota > Bacteroidia > NS11-12g > UBA955 > UBA955. The sequence goes on along the minus strand of CAJBVU010000085.1, from coordinate 14,293 downwards.
AACTGCACCGGAGGTATAAACCAGCTGTTCGAGCTCATCTAACGTTTCTTCGATGGGCATAGTTTGCTTGGGCGTATTGACCCCAACCAAGATGGCAGTTTCTATTTTTATGTCGTTCGTATGCAAGGTATGGGCGAATTCTAAAATAATTCTATGCAAAATTAGGTCAGAGCTTGGCATTTCGATGTCATACATGGATTTTTGACCTAGTGAAAAGTAAATTGTTGATTTGGGTTTTGTTTCTGCTGTGGCATTCGCTCTGTAATGGGCAAATGACGCGCATTAGTGATCAGCCTAAATTAACCCAGAAGCGTTCACAATTTCACCGGGCGATAGGGACTGTTGACGGACATACGTTGATGCTGAGCTATGGCGATGATCGAATGTCGAATGGTTTTGTTTTGGAGCGATATACGGAGGGATTGGTTTTTGAAAACGACAGAAAGTTTGAAGTGGCCAACAAGCAAATTGTATTGAAGGTGTTTATTGCCGACTCAATGTTGTATTGGATAACTGCAATTAAAATGAAGCGGTCTGCCATAAAAGTAATATTACACTCCATTCCGGCTTATTTGGTGGGCGATATATCGCAGCGGGATGTGGGGACATTTTATACGGGCGACATAGAAATCGATCAATTTGAGGTAGCAAGTTCACCCAATAAAAAGAAATGGGCCATTTTGGGCTTTGGAACGGCCGGTCAGCGAAAAAGAGAAGCTTTAGGCACTGAAGTGTGGATGTTACGGGCTGATTTGGACGGAGCCGAAACCAGAAGTAGTTTTATTTTAACGAGTGAGCGATGGAGCCCGGCAGACCTAACTTGGAAGTCGGTTGTATTGGACGATAGTGGAAAGGTTTTCGCAATTTATGAGGACAAAGACTATGGTGGGACGGGATTGCTAGGTGGTCGCAGGTTGATAAATCATTTTCATTGGGTAAAAAATAGTGGAGATACCTTGATGCGCGGAGATTTGATTGTCGAGGGAAATGTTTTGGATGCGGTGGCTGTGCTTCACACAGAGACACAAGCGTTACAAGTTTTTGGCTATTACAATGGAGTAAGAGGCGTGGGCATGGATGGTTATTTCACTGGAGAGGTTGGTGACGATGGTCAAATCGCTGTTAGCAATCACCCATTTACAGAATCCACAGCCAAACAATTTATGGGATTGGGAAGTCTTAAACGGAACGAAAGGCCAGAAAATTATTACATCCGAAACGTGGTAGCATTGAGTAACGGTGGATGGTTGATGCTATCTGAACAGTTTTATGAAAGCCGTCAGATGGAAACATATTACGTGAATGGCGTTCCACAGACGAGTTCAAAGCTGTTTTACCATTATGGCGATATCGCAATGCAGTATTTACAAAAAGATGGGACGTTAGATAGTTTAATTATGGTTAGAAAAACTCAAGTTGGGGCTTTGAATGTTGCACATTTGTTTGGTTTTGGGATGTATGTTTGCGGTAGTAGTATCAATCTGTTATATAATGACGATGAAGGGGAGATCAATCGGATCATGCACGTGAAAATAGATAAGTCATTTAAGGTAGAAAGAGATTGGTTATTTCGGAATGAAAACACCCCAGGCACAATCGTGCCTTATGAGGGAAAACAGACAGATTACGGGTTAATTACGCTTCCTATTTATCGCGATAAACAATGGTTTTGGTTACAAGTGTTTTCAAATGATTAAAAGACTGTCCGATCATAGTGTTTTAACCTTGATGGTTTTGGTGCTTTTTGCACTTTGCTTGCGTTTGCCGGCTTTATGGATTATTCCTAAATCTGGGATCGTTTTTAAACCAGGACTTCTTTTTTCATGGGTAGATTGGATCAATCAATGGCCTGTTGTTTCGGTTTTGATTTCGGCCCTTATTGTCATGGGTCAGGCTCTGTTTGTCAACTTTATTTGCAGAACCCATGGTTTGGTTCAGCCGGTGGGTTATTTGCCTGCCTATTTCTTTATCTTGGTTCAAAGTTTATTCCCTGAGAACTTGCTGCTAACCGAGTATCATATGGGTAATTTGTTGGTTTTTATTGGGTTGGCCTGCTTTTTTCAATTGAAGGATGGCTACAATACCATTACATTATTTTATGGGTCGCTTTGTTTTGGTGCTTCCATATTGATTGTACCCGACCATTTGATGATCTTGTTGTTTTTAATTGCTTGTGTTTTGGTTTACAAGAACATCGTAATTTCTGACATCTTGGCTATCGTTTTTGGGTTGGTGATGCCTTACTATTTGATGAAGTCATTGGCTTTCATTTTCCGATGGGATTTAAAGGCGATGCAAAGTGTGGAGACTACACCCATTGATATGACATCATTTGGTAGTGGCATTTCATTGATTTTCATTAAATACACGGTGTTTGCACTCTTCTCCTTGTTTGTAATATTTGGAATGTTGCGCCAGATTGGCGGATATTTTCAGAATAATGTGAATGTACGACGAAGCAAATTGGTTGTGATCTTGTTTTTTGTATACAGTATCTTTTTGATGCTAATTCATTGGAAAGAGATTAGAAATTTTCACTTGCTTGCAGCATTTCCCGCGGCCATATTCTTGGCGAGTTTCTTTTCCGGTGACCGCATTCCTTGGTGGAAGGAATTATTAAATTATATTTTGCTGGGGAGTTTGGTTTATTCCCTCTACTCAACGGCCTTTACGCTGTAAATTTTTTCGCGTAGTGGTTTCAACTACAATGGGTATTTTTCTAATACCAAGCAAACATCCGCATAGGTTGATTCCCAAAGGGCTAGTTGTTCGATGTTATTGGGTACATACCAGCTAGAATCCAATTTGACTTGTTCGTGAATTTTGTGAAGGGCAAATCCTACCCTTTCGAGATCTTGATAATGAAATAAGTATTGGTTGGTATAGAATCTGGTATATCGCTCCATGAAATGGTCGATTTGATCATGCCCCATCAGTTCAAGGGCGGTGCGATATGTTTCTTGCTGTGATTCTAGGTTGGTATAGAATAATTGTAATTTTTCTAAGTGATTATTTATTAAGTAGCTATCAATCATTATCTCAATAACTACATGAAGTGTAAACCAAAAACGGGGTATTTTAAGTTTTGGACACATCAATTGCCAATTGGAGCGTTGTAATTGATAGATTTCTTGGAATAACGCGGATTGATGAAACTCTTTGTCGCGCTGTATGTGCTGTAAACAGCCGCTGAAGAAATCGTTTAATATGGGGTCTTCCTGGGACTGACCTCTAGACGTTATTTGTTGGAAATGGTCAAAATGAAACTTGGATTGACTCGGGGTAAAATTTCTGAGAATGTCAGGGGCAATGAGTGCCGCATTGAATGCTGGTTTCTGCGGTTGGAAGTCAACAAAAAAATGGCTAAAAAAATTCATCGAAATATTGGCGAACATACAACCCTTTTCATGGAATTTTGTTTCTTCTTGGATGATAGGTAAGAATTTGATTTTGGTAATAGTTGTCTACCTAATGATTGGGGGATTGATAGCTTGCAATGGAATCGATACCGGAAAGCAAGTTTCAAAAAAAGTAAAAAACAACATCGGAATGGATTATAAAGTAAATAAAACGGAGGCCGAATGGATGGCTCAATTGGGTGAGAGTGCCTTTCAGGTTTTGCGAAAAAAGGGTACGGAAAGGCCTTTTACAAGCGAATATGAAACGTTATGGGATTCGGGTGTTTATGTGTGTAAGGGATGTGGTGAGGAACTGTTTTCGAGCACCACAAAATTTGATGCAGGTTGTGGTTGGCCCAGTTTTTATCAATCCATAGACAAATCAAAGGTCAAAGAAATTACGGATAACTCCCACGGCATGAGCCGCGTTGAGGTAGTTTGTAACAATTGTGGCGGTCATTTGGGCCATGTATTCAACGATGGTTACAATCAGCCCACCGGATTACGATATTGCATAAATGGTGTGAGTTTAGGCTTCGTCAAGAAGCAATAAGCCGCGTAATATTTGTAACTTGCTACCTTTTAATTATGCAAAAAGGTAAGTTGTTTTTATTGGATGGAATGGCTCTGATTTACAGGGCATTTTTTGCTTTTATTCAAAATCCACGCATCACCAGTACGGGTTTAAATGCCAGTGCGATGATGGGTTTCACCAATACGTTATTGGAAATTTTGCGCAAGCAACAGCCAACCCACATTGCGGTTGTGTTTGATACGTCTGCACCTACGATGCGACATATCAAATTTGAAGCTTACAAGGCGCAGCGCGAAGAGATGCCTGAAGATCTGAGGAAGAGTATTCCTTATATTTTTAGAATCATAGAAGGTTTCAACATCCCGGTGATTAAGATGGATGGCTATGAGGCGGATGATATCATAGGGACCTTGGCTTGGAAAGCGGGTGATTTGGGGTTTGATGTTTACATGATGACACCCGATAAGGATTTTGGTCAGCTCGTGCGCGAAAACGTCAAAATTTATAAGCCCGGCCGAATGGGTAACGGCGACGAGATTTTGGGCGTGGCAGAAATTCTGAAGCGTTGGGAAATTCAAGATCCTCAGCAGGTTATCGATATTTTGGGTTTGTGGGGTGATGCATCGGACAATATTCCTGGGGTACCCGGTGTGGGCGAGAAAACGGCCAAGAAATTGATTCAAGAATTTGGCAGTATGGAGGCGATTTTGGAGAACACCGATAAGCTGAAAGGCAAATTGCAAGAGAATATGCGATTGCATGTGGAGCAAGCAAAAATCAGCAAATGGTTGGCCACAATCGATACGCAAGTGCCGGTTGAATTGGATATTAAAGGGTTGGAATTGGAGCCTGTGAATGAGCCTGTATTGAGGGAAGTCTTTGAAGAATTGGAATTTAGAACGTTGATGCGAAGAGTACTCGGTGAGTCGGGTTCAGATGCCAATTCTGGATCAACTTCTTCCAACTCGGGCGCTGAAAGTGTACCTGCCGCCAATTTGGGTACGGATTTATTTGGTAATCCAATGCGGGCATCGGCACCGAAGAAAGTCAAGCCGGCAAATCCAAATCAAACATCGTTATTTGGAGCTGAAACTGCCTCGCCATCGGATGAAATTTCGGAAAACGATGCGGAGTTAGAAGAAGAAATTACGTATAAAACGATTGTAGATGTTTCGCATAACTATCAAATTGCGAATTCTGCAGAGACGATTACAGAACTATTGAAGGAATTAGAGAATTCGGAGGCTTTTTGCTTTGATACCGAAACAACGGATGTTGAATCTTTGCATGCTTCTTTGGTGGGTTTATCATTTTCTACCGCCTCATTTACCGGCTGGTACGTGCCTGTTCCAGAGGATCGGTTGCAGGCGATGTCGTTGTTGGAACAGTTTAGATCGATCCTTGGATCATCGAAATTGAAAATCGCGCAAAACATTAAATACGATATCTCTGTGATGGAGAATTACGGCGTTTCTGTTGCTTTGCCGATGTTCGATACGATGCTTGCCCATTACTTGTTGGAGCCGGATCAGCGACATAATATGCAGTTGTTAAGTGAAAAGTTCTTGCAGTATTCGCCCATTCCGATTGAAACGCTAATAGGCAAAAAAGGGAAAGGACAGGGTAGCATGAAAGATGTTGAATTGGAGGTGATTGCGGAATACGCCACTGAGGATGCGGACATTACCTTTCAGTTGTATGAAGTGTTAAAGCCCGCCTTGGAAGAAAAGGGATTGTTGGGATTGCTGATGGATGTCGAGATGCCATTGGTATTGGTTCTTGAGGCAATGGAGAGGCAGGGTGTGAAAGTAGATATTGATTTCTTGAAGGAGTATAGCAATCAATTGTTAGGTCAAGTGAGAACGGTTCAGGCTGCCATTTTTACAGATGCTGGGAGTGTGTTTAACATCGCATCGGCACAGCAAGTGGGGAAAATATTGTTTGAGCAATTGAAGTTGTCGGACAAACCCAAGAAAACCAAAACAGGCCAGTATCAAACAGATGAGGAAACCTTGAATTCGTTGTTGGGCAAGCACCCTATCGTGCAGAACATTATGGATTTTAGGGCATTGCAGAAATTGAAAAGCACTTATGTTGATGCATTGCCTTTGTTGGTTGATGCCAATACGGGTCGGGTTCATACGCATTTTAACCAGGCGGTTGCCGCAACGGGCAGATTGAGTAGTCAGAACCCCAATTTGCAGAACATCCCGATTCGTACGGAGTTGGGCAGGGAAATTCGGAAGGCGTTTGTTTCTAAAGGTGCGGATACTACGTTGTTGAGTTTGGATTATTCGCAGATCGAATTGCGTATTATTGCTCACATTAGTGGCGATCCGGGGATGCAGGAAGCTTTTCAACAGGGGATCGATATTCACACGGCAACGGCGGCGAAAGTTTGGGGTGTTGCGATTGACGATGTAGATAAGGAAATGCGGAGGAAGGCGAAAACGGTGAACTTCGGAATTATTTATGGTATTTCGGCGTTTGGATTGAGTCAGAGGGTGGGAATTAGTAGAGGCGAGGCCAAAGAAATCATCGAAAATTATTTCAAGCAGTTCGGAGGCATTAAGCGGTACATGGACGAAACGGTGAATAAGGCGAGGGAAAATGGCTATGTGGAAACCATTTTGGGACGCCGTAGGTATATGAGAGATATTAATTCAGCCAATGCTGTGATGCGCGGTTTTGCTGAGCGAAATGCTATCAATGCGCCGATTCAGGGAAGTGCAGCAGATATGATTAAGGTGGCGATGATTCACATTCATGATTGGCTGAATGAGGAGAAATTGAAGACGCGAATGATTTTGCAAGTCCACGATGAATTGCTGTTTGATGTCCCCAATGATGAATTGGCATTGGTTGAAGCGAAAATCAAGTATTTGATGGAAAATTCTATGCCTTTGAGTATTCCAGTGGTGGTTGAATCCGGGACTGGAAACAATTGGCTAGAAGCGCATTAAACTGAGTTAGTTATAGAATTTCCAGTTCAAGCCGAATCGAATTCTATAGGGCTGGATGGGGTAACCGGCGACGTATTGGTAGCGGGTATTGAAACCTGGAATGACGAAGATTTCGTTGATATGCTCGGCTTTGAGAAAGATATCTAGGGTCTGTACCTTGGCCACGGCATACAAATCCAATTCAAAATAATTACCTAGATTGGTGAGGTTGCTATGGACGATAAATGAGCCTGCGTCTGGCCTGTAAGTCGTATTTTGAAATTTTGATGTGTACTGGATATTTGTACCCAGCGTTAGAATCATAGCTTTTTTGAAAGCGGGCATTTTGTATTCTAGCGTGGTTGTAGTTCTTAAAACGGGCTGACCCATATTGAAAATCGTGGGTAATGAGGAATTGAACTTTTTGATATTGGCAGTTTGGGTAAAGTATAGTCGTTTCCCGCGCATCGAAAAATTCATTTCCACCTGTTTGTATGGTTGAGATCCAAATTGCGTAAAGGGAAGAGAATCAAGGGATAAGATTGGGTTAGTCCAACTACCACTTCTAACTACCGCGAACAGTCCTAACATCCGTTTGCGAGAAGAGTCTGATTGATTATGAAAATTAACTCTACCCGCAATGTGCTTGTCGCCTGTGAGTTCAAATTTGTTGTTATAAATGAAATGGTTTGAATAAAAATTTTGTTGGAAGAATGAGGCAGGGGTTGTTTGACTTTGACCTTCTGCATTGAAGTGTAAATATTTAATACCGTTGCCGTTGTTATGATAAGATTTGCGCAAAAGATAAAAACTCCCAAAAAGTTGATGTGAATTTTTGGCATAGCCAGCATACATATATGCTGCTCTAAACTGCATCGATGGAAATCTGAATAAGCCCAGTGAACCATCCAATTGAAGTCCGGCGGATTGATAGTTTAGTATTTTTTGGTTTTGTGTAAATCGCAACAAATTCGATTGATAGGTTGCAGCCTGATACAAATGTTGGACATGAAATTGAAATAAATCAGTTGATTTTTTAATTCCTATTGCCTGCGTAATCATTTGCCAAACGTTGCTATCATTCGTTTTTAGAGCGGTCTCGAAATAACGTTTGCCATAAAAATTTGTATCTCGTTTACTGTCTTTAAACTGATAGGCTGTCTTTTCCCACGACACTGCTTGGGTAATATACAGTCTTTTTTTGATCTGATACTGCTGGTGTAATTGGTGGTTGTGGCTTGAAAACAGCGATTTTGCTGTCGTTAAACGCGGGTTGTAATTGCCAAGCGGACGAATTTGAAACTTACTCGAATCAACCGGAATAAAGAAATCCGACTCCGATGCCAATCCCCCATTTTCTTGTCGGTTCCCACGTTCCCAACCCAAATAAACCACTTGCTTATATTTGCCATTTTTGGAAATGGACAGTTGGTTGATATGGATATTTCGATGGGTATTATTTTGTAATGAGCCTACATATTGTTCTTGGCTGGTAACACTGTTGTAATCCAGGGTTATATTAGAGCGAGCTCCAAAATTCTGGGTATGTAGAGCATTTACCGCGATCGTTTTTCCTGGCCCTTGGAGGTATTTGAATTTAGTAAAAGGCGCAAAGGCTCTGTGCAACCGCAAATATTTGTTATTGTCGAATGGAGATAATCCAATTTGCATGGGGTTAAACATGTTAATGGCATTTGAGTTGAAATAAGCACGACCGTTTTTGGAGAAATACGATGCATTGTCGAATCCCATATAGGTTGGACTTCCCGGCTCCCCCAGATTGAACTGCTGCAAATTATATCGGTAGTTATTTACATCCACAAGAGTAGTATCCATTTGACCTGTGGAATAGATTAGCGTGTCACGCTTATTTTTTGATGGTGTTGGTTGGTGAATAAAGGGATTGATTCCAAAAAAATCTAATGCCAAATAGGGTTCTATTTTTAGCATTGTGCTTTTTGATGCAGTATCTTTGGTTACTTTCGTTGTGTCTGCGGCAGCATTTTTTGGACTTTGCATTTCGATGGCTTGTCCGAACAATTCAGTTCCAGTGAAAATGAGATAAGCAATGGTAAATATGAGGAGGAGTTGCTTTTTCAATGGGCTTGAATGTTAACGCAAATTTGCGAATAAAAATTGAACATAACTCAAAAGAAAAAATAGATGTATTCGGGCACATTAATTTTAGCGACAACATGGATTGATCCCGAGTTTTTATGGCAGGTGGGTGTTTTTTTTATGTGCTTTGTGAAATATGTTGTTGCTGCTGGAATGGCAATTGCTCATTTTGATAATCCCGCATGGGGTTATCTAATCACAACGGTAGGTGGAATTGCTGCGGCCTTTTTTTGGATATTCTTTGGCAATTGGGCACAATCCAAAATCGTAGCTTACAATCTATGGTTCAAACGTAAAAAAGGAATAACGACATTGGATCACCCAAAACGATTTAGTAAGAAGAATCGCTGGTTGGTGAAAATTAAGAAAAACGGAGGATTGCCGATTTTATGTTTTATTTCCCCGATTACACTTGGCATTGCTCCTGGTTGTCTGATTGCAGTGGGATTGGAATCGGACCGATTCAAAATTTGGTTGTATATGTCGGTCAGTATTGCTTTTTGGGGCATAATTATTTTCGGAAGTAAGTATTTATTGGCCTAGTACTATATTTTCAAATCCGGCAAGCACAATTTCCAATTCAATCTGAGGAGCATTCGTTTATCAATCACAGCCCGATCTTGAATAAGAGCGTCGCTTGTTTTGTATCGGGATTTGGGTGAATTCTTTTCAGTTTCCCTAAATAGTGAGTAAATTGTGCCTTCATATGCGTAAATCTCAGATTTTCACTTTGTTTTTGGGTGTTGTTTTATTCTTTAGTGCCTGTCGGAGAGAGATTTCATGGGACAATAGAGTGGCGGCACCGTTATTTAGATCGACATTAAACTTGGGTCAGATCGATTCAAAATATTTGGATCACACCGCGTCCGACAGCAGTTATAAGCTCAGTTATGAGAATTTGGTTTACACCTATCGAATGGCAAATGTGAGAGCTTATGATACCGGACTTACGGCTTCATTTACGTTGAAAAGATTGAAATTAACGGATCGCTCAATTGTTCAGCAAATTACTTTGGGCCAAATTAACCCCTTATTTAAGTTGCTCGACGGTCAGACCGCCAATATTCCAGAGCAGAATCAGGGGAATTTAACACCGGTGGATATCGATGCGAGTGCCTTTTTTGAAACCGCAACCCTAGACAGTGGATTTTTAGATATTAGCATTTCCAATAATTTGCCGGTGAAGGTAAAGTTGGTGATTTTCGAACTGACCAATGCGGGGGATAATTCAGAAGTTGCTTATGATTCTTTTACGAATATTCCGATTGGAGGCAAGGTCACCAAGCGCATCGATTTAAAGGATAAAACGGTAACGAAGACCTTAAAAGGCAGTATCAAACAATTGGTTACGGAGGCGAGTAGCGGTCCAGTTTTGATTGATGCAAGCAAGGGGGTTGACCTAGAATTGACGGTTTCTCGATTGCATCCGAGGTATGCGGTTGCGGCCTTTCCAACGCAGAATGTGATTGACCAGAATGAGGGTTTGACGGTGTTTATGGGGGGAGCGGAAGTGAAATATTTTAAGGCGAAGGCGGGTAATTTAAAAATCAAATTGGCGAGTACCATTCAGGAAGACATGACAATGTTGTTTGAGATTCCTAGTGCAACCAAAGGGGGTAAGGTGCTCTCGTCGGTGGTCAAGTTGCCAGCGGCACCGCCCAATGGGGTAAGTACTCGTGATGAGTTTTTTGATTTGACCGATTATTTGATTGATTTTAGGGGTAAGGACCCTGATGTGAAAGATACCGTGAACACGTTTCACCAGATTTTGGTGGTTCGTTTAGATAGTTCGGGCAGAAAGGTGGCGATTGGTTTGAGCGATAGTATCCGCATCGATTATCGTATGGAATCATTGATTCCGGATTATGCGATTGGTTATATGGGACAGAGTTTAAATCAGAGCGGGGATCAAAAAGCGCCGTTTGATTTATTCAAGGGGTTAAATGGAGATTTGAAATTCAAGGATTTCAAGGTGAGTTTGATCGTGAGAAATAGCATTGGCGCGGAAGGACGGATCAAAATTCGTTCTTTGGCTGGAGAAAACGTGTTTACGAAGAATACGGTGAAGTTGAATTCAATGTCGTTGAATAACGACATACTAATTTCAGCGCCGCCGTTTAGAAGAGATGCTTTCGTGGAATCGGAAATTGTGCTTGATGGGACCAATTCAAATATCAAAGCGTTTATTGAGAATTTGCCTCAGATGTTGGATTATAATTTGGATATGGAGATCAATCCCAATGAGAATTTGAATTTGTACAAGGATTTTGTGTTCGACAACAGTAAGGTAGATATTTTAATGAAAGTGGAGTTTCCGGCGGAGTTTTCTTTGAATCAGTTTGTGTTGAGAGATACGCAGAGTGTGGATTGGACGGCGATTGCGGGATTGGATAGAATCAAATCGGCCAAGATGGATGTTCGCATTAAAAACTCATTTCCTTTGGGCGCTAAGTTGCAGTTGATGTTGCTAGACGAAAAAGAAAAAGGCATCGCTAGTTTGGACATTGATCCTGCGGATAATGTGATTGAGCCAGGGGTTGCTGACGCCAATGGATATCCTACTGCGCAATCGGAGACGGTCTTTTCTATTGGGATAGGCAGAGATAAGGTGGATGCTTTGAAAAAGGCGAAGTTTATCGCGATAACGACGACGTTAACGGGCGATGGGAAGATGAAAAAGCTATACGACAATAGCACGATTAGCATTTCAACGACGGTGGATTTTGAATACGAGGTGAGGTATGGCAAATAGGATTTTGGGAGAAAAGTTTTTGTTGTGTTTCTGTTTGATACTTGTCAATTTGGCAAAGGCATCCGCGGATACAGCGCAGGTTATGGGCAGTTTACTGTCAACAGAATCCAAGCCTAATAGCTCTCTGTTATCACCACCTTTACCCCCGGCCAAACCCATAATTTATGAGGATTTATTTCGCTATCAATTGGTAACGGGATCCAACGTGCTGCCTTTTTCATTTATGGGAAAGATGGCCTTTGGCGGGTATATCACACCGGCGGCTACGGAATCTATCGAAAGTCATTTGAAAACACAAAACAGGGCGGGTTACATGCAATCTGTGGGTTTGGTATTCTATCCATTAATGCATCGCTTTCATTCTGAGCAATATAGGGCTGCCGGTAAAAAAGCAGAGGTTGTTTCCATAGGGATTCGGAATATTCAAATGGCGGGTCTCACCTTTTCCGGGGATGCATTTCGCTTGGTTTTTCGGGGAAATGGGTATTACAAGGGTAGAACTTTGGATGTTGGAAGCAATCACTTTTTTGCTTTGGGAATGAATACGTTGGACTTTGGAATTTCTGTCCCCAAATCCAAGCGCATTGAGAAGTTGTATTTTTCTATCGCTCAGGTGACCCAGTATAATTTGTTAAAGACCCAGGATATGAGCCTTTACACAAGTCCGATAGCAGATTCTGTGGTCATCAATGGTCGTTTTTATTCTCAATCCACGGCGGGTTTGGGATTTGGACAAAAAGGGTTGGGTGTGATGATGACGATGGATCGGACGATGCGTATTAGTCCTTCTGAGTCTGGTCGGTTGGCCAAGCCAATTTATTACGGTGTGAGAGATTTGGGTATATTGTATTTACCTACACTGTCGGTGGATAGCCGGGGTTATACTTGGGATGAAAATACGAGCGGACTTAAGCCAGCGGGTGAGTCCCCAATTAAGTCTGTTACAGTAACCCAAGCGGTGGTGAATTCTCGTGATTTGCAATTGGGCAATTGGTTTACAAGTCAGAGAGATACTTTGAATTCCAGGCTGAAGGTCAATTCACAAAAGCGTTCTGGAACGGTTATTTCGCCGTTTACGTTGTATGCGCAGAGGGAGTTATTTTCTATTCGACCGAAAGAGCAAGCTGACTCAAAAAAGGGATTGGGTGGGGCCTTTCTTCATGTCATGGACTTAAATTTTACCTATTTAAATATTCCAGGCTATGTGTTATCGACCACCCTCTCTTGGGGTTCCTATTACCGTCCCAAAGGCGAACAAAAATGGACATCGTTTTATTCTGAATCCTATTTGGGTTTGGGCGGATTTGATACATGGAATTTGGGCTATAAGGGCTTTTTGAAATCCAACATCATTGGGTTGGGGCAGACCAGTTTCATGATTGATTTGCGGGGCTTAGAGGCATGGATATTCCCCAAGCGTCAGCATGGTGCTGGAATTTCATTTGGCGTTCGCTGTAAGTTGTAAACTTATTTGATTGAGAAGATGAACCACTTCCCACTTTGGGTGAGGGGTTTGTGCGATGGCGTTGGTACGGCGATGTTAGCGTATTCTTTGAACCATCGAGCGGTATCATTGGTTACGATGTAACCTAAGGTTCTAAAACAATCATTATTGGGGATTTGATGGCCGTTATCCCCTTTCGTAATTGATGGAGCAACTTTGTTGGGAAAGAACTTCGCATCGTTGCTACTTTGTGCAATTTTACTATTGTAAATGTCTTTGGCGAGATCGGCTTGATAATCGGGTCCAAGCCTTACGCCTTTGGTTTGAAGGGCATAGAGGGCGGTGTTGGGCGATGGGTCGAAGGCAACGAATACTTCTTGGTCTTGGGTATTATTGCTTTTTAGCCAGCTGCCTAGAATTTCTAAATCTCGAATATCTGTTATTACGTTTTGCGCATAATAATCATTGGGGGTAAAGCGGTGATGAAGCATTCGATTGGCATGTCCAAAACTCACAAATGGGATGATCCATAATCCTAACATACTTGCGATGGCTGGCAGTCCTTGGAGAAGGATTTTACCGTTGAGGTATCGTTGTTGAAGGGAGAATATCGCAAAGAAGATAAAGGGCCAGGCGGACAAGAAGTAGTAATCGTGGTAGCGGAATTGAAGGTGAAAAAGGACGTAAAGCCCGGCGAAACCTAGGAATAGCCAGACGCTGAGTTGTTCAAAAACGGAAAGTGATGTCCTGTTTTTTATCATCGTAAAGACCCAAACCAACAGGATGCCGGTGATACACCAGGGGATATAGAGCGAATCAACCCATGTGTTGAGGCTGTATTGGGTGACGGAGATGAATTCTGAGACGGAATGACTTGGATTAATTTGCTGCAGAAAATGGGTATTGTATGTCAGTTCTGTGAGATGTTTTGCATAAGTAACCCAGGCAATGATTGGCAGAATGGGTAGGATTAGGGTAAGGGGGTTGAATTTTGGGAAGCTGATGCGATCTTCGGTGTCGTCTAGAATTTGATAGGTGTTATCATCGGTTTTGACAACGGATTGGTTTCTTTTTCGGGATTGTGTGAAAAGGAGGAGGCAAACG
>CAJBVU010000084.1 GCA_903959115.1 uncultured Bacteroidota bacterium | reverse complement strand
GGAGTTTTAATAGGGGCCAGAACGACCACCCCAACCACCAAATTCCAACTGTTGCAAAACCCACTTGAAATGGCAGAGGGCTCGTTTTTGGCGATGGCAATCCAAACCAATCGTGTTTGATTAATAACAGAAGATTGAAAATCAACATCAAAACGGAACCGATATAACCCATCGTAAAGCCGCGAGCAGATAATTTATCGAACTTGTCTGGTGTTGCAATTTCAGGTAGGTAGGCATTGTAGAATACCAAACTACCGGCAAAACCCAAGGTTGCAATCATGAAACTAATTAGGCCAAACGTGTAATTATGGCCATTAAAGAAATACAAGGCACTGCATCCCAAACTACCAAGGATTACAAAAAATCGCATAAAGGGTTTCTTTGCGCCAGAGGCGTCACTAATACCAGATAATAGAGGCACTAGCAATACATTGATTAAGAATGCAAAACTCAAACAGTAACTGTACAGGGCCGTATTTTTAAAGTCCATTCCCATAACTTCTATGTGTTTAGGGGTGAAGCTTTCATAAAAAGTAGGGAAGATGGCAGACGAAATGCTGAGTGAGTAAACGCTGTTAGCCCAGTCATACATGGTCCAAGCGGTCATGACACCTTTGTTATTCTTTTCCATAAGTGGAACGCAATTTACCCAAAAATGTGGGAAATCAAGACGCGAATTTCTGGCTGTCCGCCCGATTCCATTTTTCCTCGGCGATGGCTTTGGTAATGATTAATTCTGATTTGCCTTTTAGAGAGGGGGCTTCGTACATGAAATCCTGTAGGATCAATTCACAAATACCTCTCAATCCTCTGGCGCCCAACTTGTTTTCAAAGGCCATGTCGACAATAAAATCAATTGCATCATCGGCGATAGATAATTTGATATTGTCCAATGAGAATAAGTGCTGATATTGTTTTAACAAGGCATTTTTTGGGTCAGATAAAATCGACTTTAATGCGGGTTTATCTAGCGGTTCTAGGGCGGTTAATATGGGTAATCGACCAATCAATTCTGGGATTAATCCAAAAGCTCTCAAATCTGGAGGTGATACTAAACTGAGTAGCTTTTTGTCTTGAATTTCGCGATTTAGGCTGCTTTTGAAACCCAATTCTTGCTTTTGAACGCGCCTAGATATAATTCTCTCGATGCCATCGAATGCGCCCCCACAAATGAATAGGATATTGGTGGTATCAACTTTAATATACTTTTGATCGGGGTGTTTTCTTCCACCTTCTGGGGCTACATTGGAAATTGTACCTTCCAAAATCTTGAGTAAACCTTGCTGAACTCCTTCGCCGCTGACATCTCTCGTGATAGAAGCATTGTCGCCTTTGCGGCTAATCTTATCCATTTCATCAAGGTAGATAATGCCACGTTCTGCCAATTCGGGTTTATAGTTGGCCACTTGAAGCAAACGACTAAGGATACTCTCCACATCGTCGCCCACATAACCCGCTTCCGTTAAAACGGTTGCATCGGCAATGCAAAAAGGCACATCAAGGATTTTCGCTAAGGTTTTCGCCAAAAGTGTTTTGCCAGTACCGGTTTCGCCAATCATCAGGATGTTGGACTTTTCGATTTCCACATCGTCTGACTTCTTGCTATTCTTCTTGCTATTTAATCTTTTGTAATGATTGTAAACAGCCACACTAAGCGTTCGCTTTGCCTGGTCTTGTCCAATTACGTATTGATCAAGATGTTCTTTGATCTCGATAGGTGTGGGTAGTTTTTTGCCGCCCTTTTCACCCGTTGTACTATTGATATCGGTGATAGATTCTGGAGAACCTCCAAGTTCTTTCTCTACGATATTATTCGCTTGCTCTGCACAATTGTCACAAATATGACCATCCAAACCAGAAATAAGCATTAGCGATTCGCTTTTCTTGCGACCGCAGAACGAACAATTGGGGTCTTTCGCCTTCATGCGAGATTATTTGGTACGGCGTCCGAGCACTTCATCTATCATACCGTAAGCTTTCGACTCCTCGGCTGTCATCCAATAATCACGATCAGAATCCTTTTCAACTTTATCAAAAGGCTGTCCTGAATGATTTGAGATGATATCGTAAAGTTCCTTTTTCAACTTACTGATTTCTTTGTATGTGATTTCGATGTCTGATGCTTGACCTTGTGCACCGCCCAAAGGTTGGTGAATCATAATACGAGAGTGGGGAAGAGCTGTACGTTTTCCGTGGGCTCCAGCACACATCAAATCGGCACCCATGCTTGCTGCCATCCCGGTACAAATAGTAGCTACATCAGAACTGATGTACTGCATTGTATCGTAAATCGCTAAACCTGCATAAACGCTTCCACCTGGACTGTTGATGTAAATTTGAATGTCGCGGTTGGAATTTGCACTTTCCAAAAACAACAACTGACCCATAATGATATTCGCCACATCTTCATAAATTGGAACACCTAAAAAGATAATGCGGTCCATCATCAAACGAGAGAAAATATCAATGACACTCGCGTTCATCTGACGTTCTTCGATGATGTTAGGGGTTAATCCGTAGATACCACCACTCTGAGAAACCAGTTTGGTGTAATTATCCATCTTTAGGCTGCTTATTCCCAAGTGCTTGGTCGCGTATTTCTCAAATTCTTTACCGTAGTCCATGTTGTTGTGGTTATTTAACAAATCAAATATAGAAAAGGTTATTCACCATGCGCAGATTTGTGCGCATTTACTTGTGTGAAATAATCTTCAACGCTGATTTTCTTTGCTTTGATGGTAATTAATTCTTTTACTGCATCATAGGCTTTGCGATAAATTACGCGGTCTGCCATCTGCATTACAAATTCGCGTTCTGCAAGTTTCTTATTGATGCTTTCGTCCAAGAATGCGTCGTTCATTGGGATGTTTAATCCATATTGACGGTATAGTCCGTGGAAATAAATGCGCGCTTCTTCTCTGATTTCTGCTTCAGTGCTCTTAAGGTCTGATTGGGCAGCAATTTTATCGATTACCAAACGACGTTGTAATGCACTTTTCTCTTCCGCATATTTCTCGTCGATATTTTCGAAGGTGTACTCATTTTCTTTGGTAGTGATTAACCAACGCTTTAAGAATTCATCTGGTAAATTGATGTTGTGTTTTTCCATTAACAAATGACCAATTTGATGATCTAACCACAGTTCAGATTCATTGCGATAGTAGTTTTCTAAATTCGC
>CAJBVU010000083.1 GCA_903959115.1 uncultured Bacteroidota bacterium | reverse complement strand
GGGTAAAACGGGGCTCATCACCTTCGTTGTGACCGTATTTGCGGTATCCCAACAAATCAATGAAAATGTCTTGGTTGAACTCGAGGCGATAGGCCATGGCCAATTTCACGGCATGTACCACTGCTTCAACGTCATCGGCATTCACGTGCAACACGGGGCAAAGGGTTACTTTGGCCACATCGGTGCAATAGGTAGAAGTTCTGGCGTCGAGGTAATTGGTGGTAAAACCAATTTGGTTGTTGGTAACCACGTGGATGGTTCCGCCCACGTAGTAGCCTTCCAAACCACTCATCTGCACCACTTCGTACATGATGCCTTGACCTGCGATAGCCGCATCGCCATGGATCAAGATCGGACAGATTTTGGTGACATCGCCTTGGTATTTGGTATCGAGTTTGGCGCGAACGAGGCCTTTTACCACGGGGTTCACCGCTTCCAAGTGTGAAGGATTGTCGGCCAAGCGCATATGCACTTTTTTGCCACTGGCGGTATCGATGTCGGTGCTATAACCGAGGTGGTATTTTACATCGCCTTCAAAATCTTCGAAGCCTTCTTCGGTTTCATTTTGGAAGACTTTGCCTTCGAATTCGCCAAAAATTTGGCTATAGGTTTTGTTGAAAATGTTGGCCAATACGTTCAAGCGACCGCGGTGAGCCATCCCCATCACAAACTCATCCACGCCGAGGCCTGCACCGTATTGAACCACGGCATCCAAGGCGGGTATCAAGCATTCTAAGCCCTCCAAGGAGAAGCGTTTTTGACCAATATATTTGGTGTGCAAGAAGTTCTCAAACACGGTGGCTTGGTTCAATTTCTTGAGGAAGTGACGTTTTTCGTCGGTGTTGAGGTTGGGGATATTTTTTGTTTGTTCGAAACGACTTTGCAACCACTCTCGGCGTTTGGGGTCGCGGATGTAGCTGAACTCGCAGCCGATGCTTTCACAATAGGTTTGTTCGAGCAGGGCGATAATGTCTTTGAGTTTGGCTGGTCCTGTACCCACTTCATGACCGGCGTTGAAGGTTTTCTCCAAATCGGCGGTTTCGAGGCCAAAGTTTTGGATGTCGAGGGTGGGGGTATATTGCCTGCGCTGACGCAAGGGGTTGGTTTTTGAGAAGAGGTGCCCACGCTGTCTGTAACCTTGGATGAGGTTCATGACATGGATTTCTTTGAGGGCATCTTCGCTGATGGCGTCGCCCGATTCAAATTTCTGTGCACCCAAATCAAATCCTTCGAAGAACTTTCTCCAGCCAAAATCCACGCTTTCGGCGTTGGCTTGGTACTGTTGGTAAAGGTTGTCGATGGCTACAGGATCGGCATTGGTCAAGAAAGAAGTATCAGGAGCGCTCATAATAGTACGCAAATTTACCCAAAATGGGTGAGGTATAAAAATCGCGCGGCGAAGTGTTTAAAAGGGGGTGGCGATTGCGGCGGCGGGGGCTTGCGTCATCGGCCAAATTTGGGCCAGTGCCCACATCAACAGGCAGCCAAACAGGAAGGCATCGAACCGATCCAAAGCACCGCCATGACCTGGCAAAAATTTGCCACTGTCTTTGATGCCTTTTTCGCGTTTGAGGGCGCTTTCGAAGAGGTCTCCGGCTGTGCCAAATACACTCATGAGTGCTCCGAGGATGGCGCCTTGCCAGATGTTGGTGATTTGAAAGAAGGCGTAAAAACAGTAGGCGCCAACGGCTGCGGTGAGCAGGGTACCACCGATGAATCCTTCCCAGGTTTTCTTGGGCGATAGTTCGGCGTGCAAGGGGTTTTTTCCAAAGGCTCGTCCGGTGAGGTAGGCAAAGGTATCGGAGCTCCAAATGAGGATGAAGACCAGCAGCACCGGCCCGCGCAAATAGTTGGGGGCGTTCCACATGGCAGGAAAATCGGGTCCGGGTTTGGGACTCATGAAGCCACCGCTTAGCCAGTTGAGGTAATTAAAGGCTTGTGGGGTATGGGGCTGTCCGGAAGCCAAATGTTGACTTTGACAGAGCAACAAAAACAGGTAGATGGGCAGGGCGATATACAGGATTCCGAGGCCCAAGTTTTTGGCTTGGTTTAGGGCGGAGATGCCTTGGGTAAAGAGTCTATGGGTGATCCAGAGCAGGGCGATGATGGCGGCGATGCCAGCGGCTTGTAGTGGTGTGAGGTTGGTGACGAAGGGCGATAAAAACAACCAAGTGTAAACGCCAAAACCCATGGCTGATGGTTTGCTTGCATCGTGAATGCGTGCCCATTCGAAGGCGCAGAAAAAAGCAATCACGAACATCAGTATCGCCAAGGTAGTGGGTGAAAGCAGGATGCAGCCAACGACCGTTATCGCATAGAAAAATCCAGAAATGGCGCGCAGGGTGAAGTTGTTCATGGTTTATTTTTTGAGGGTGAGGAAAAGTCCGGCCGAGGTGATCGGAATGGCGATGATGTATACGGCGGGTTGGGCGAGCCAGGATTCTACGTTAAAATATATTCCGGTCGCGTTGAAGTGTTTGAGGGTAATGAATTGAACCACTACGGTGCTTGCATTGAAGATAAAATGGGCCATGGTGGAGTACCATAAGCTTCCTGTGGAGACGTAAATCAGGCCAAAAAGCAATCCCATAGCAAAGATTCCAGCAAATTCGAAGGGCGAAAAGTGGATGGTGGCAAAAACGAAGGCTTGGAAAAGGACGGCGGTGCGTTTGCGACGGAAGGTGTTGCTGGCCATGTTGAACATCAAGCCGCGGAAAACCAATTCCTCAAAAATGGCAGGAATTAAGGCGAGAATGCCGATGCAGACCCAGAGTTCGGTATACGTTTCCATATCGAGCATCGCTTCAAAAATGGCTTGACGTTTGGTATCGAATTTGGCGAAAAGGGTGCCCAAATTACCCCAAGGAAGGTGTTTGCAGAGGGCTGTGAGTAAGGCAACGGCGGGAATCATTCCCAGCGCTAGGAGGATGGAACCCAAGGTTTTATTTGCGGTGGGTTTGATTTTGTATCCACCGATTTGAATGAGATTGAATTGGGCTACAGCAGCCACCAAAATCGCGGGAAGTGCCATGAAGCAGAGGAATTGCAACAAATTGCCCCATCGCAATACATTGATTCCCAAAGCGGTGCGAGACGGGTTGTTCAATAATTGCTGGGTTTGTTCGGCGGTGAGTCCGTGCAATACTTTGCCCATCAACTGCGATAAGCCAAGTCCAACTAAGCTAAAAATGATGATGCAAAGCAGTAGTGCGCCTACGCCCCAAAGATTTCTGAGCGGATTGGTAGAAGGGGTTTGTGAAAGCATATGTAACTTTGCAGCAAAGTTGGTAAAAATTGGCGACATAGCGTTGGGGGAATTTCCTTTGTTGTTGGCACCCATGGAAGATGTGAGTGATCCACCGTTTCGTTACGTGTGTAAACAGCAGGGGGCCGACCTTATGTATACTGAGTTTATTAGCAGTGAGGGGTTGATTCGCGATGCGGTGAAGAGTCGACAAAAGCTCGATATCTTTGATTATGAACGACCGATTGGCATTCAGATTTTCGGGGGCGATGAAGAGGCGATGGGATTGGCGGCCAAGATTGTAGATGCCACACAGCCCGATTTGTTGGATATCAATTTTGGTTGTCCGGTGCAGAAAGTGGTTTGCAAAGGTGCGGGTGCTGGGGTGTTGAGAGATATTGATTTGATGGTTCGATTGACATCGGCTGTGGTAAAGGGTACGTCGTTGCCAGTAACGGTGAAAACGCGATTGGGCTGGGACGATAGTACGAAGAATATCGAGGAGGTTGCGGAGCGATTGCAGGACGTGGGGGTGAAGGCCTTAACGATTCATGGCAGAACGAGGGTGCAGCTGTATAAGGGCGAGGCGGATTGGTCGTTGATTGCGAAGGTGAAAAACAATCCAAGAATCAAAATTCCAATTTTTGGCAATGGCGATATTGATTCACCGCAGAAGGCGTTGGAATATAAGAATAGGTATGGTGTAGACGGCATTATGATTGGTCGTGCTAGCATCGGATATCCGTGGATTTTTAGGGAGGTTAAGCATTTTATGGCTACGGGCGAGATGCTCGATGGGCCTACTTTGGAGGAGCGATTAGATTCTTGTTTGACACATTTTGAAAAAAGCGTGGAGTGGAAGGGCGAGAAGGTTGGGATTTTTGAAATGCGCAGGCATTATGCCAATTATTTCAAGGGGTTGCCGAATTTCAAGGAGTATCGTATGAAGTTGGTAGGCAGTGAATCACCAGATGAAATCCGTGAAATTATGGTCAATATTGCATCAGAATATTCAGGCTTGGAACTGAATTGAGGTGGATATGGTTTTTTTTAATACATTTGCTTAAAACTACAATTACATGAAAAAAATATTACTTTCTTTGGTGATGCTTGGTTCGGCTTCATTGTCACAAGCTCAGTATTTCAGTATTCCTTTCTTGAATGCTGGAAAAAACCCAGGCGGCGTGAATGCCGAGGGTGAAAATCCGTATCCTTCAACTGCAAACGTAGGTTGGAGTAATGTTTGGAATGGCGATGCAACTTCAACGCCTACTTACGCTACGGAACAAACGTTGCCTTTCTCTTTCAAATTCAACGGAAGTGCAGTAACGAAGTACACTCCGAGTAACTTTGGAACGATTTCTTTTGATGCAGGTACTCCTACTGTGAAGCCTTCTGCATTTTCAAATTTGGCTTTGCCTAGTGCTAACATCCCAGACAATTCAGTTTGTGTGTTGGGAATGCAACCAAAAAGTGTTGTAAGTGGTGCTACAACGTACCAAAGTGCGGTTATGACCAAGACTTACGGTAAGGCGCCTTTTCGTCAGCATTGGGTATGGTTTAACTTCTTCGGTGAAGCAAACATCCAAAATGGCTGGACGTATTGGGCCATCGTAATGGAAGAAACTACCAACAATATCTACGTGGTTGACATGAAGACTTTGTGTGTAACTACTGCGGGTGCTTTGTGTACTAGCAACGTAAAATTGAGTGTTGGTATTCAAACAAGCAGTTCTAACGCTTACAATTTGTCGGCTTCACCAAACGTAGGTGCACAACAGATTTCTGCGAATATTTTCACGGCAGAAGATAACAGTTACTATCAGTTCATTCAGGGTAGTCAGCCTACCAATGATTTGAGCGGAAAATCTGGAAGCATGTCGCAATTCTTAGTGTTGAGTTCTGCTCCTTTCTCTGTAACGGGTAGTTTCTTCAACATTGGTACTGCGAAAGTGACCGGTGCTGATTTGAACTACACTGTAAATGGCGGTGCTGTTGTAACTGGTGCTGCGTCAGGTGCTAACATTGCTACTTTTGGTAGCCAAGATTTGGCTCATCCTACAAAGTGGACTCCATCTGCGGTGGGTGTTTATACAATAAAGTATTGGGCATCAAAGATCAATGGTTCTTCAGATGAGAACGTGGTGAACGATACCGTTACTATGATAGTAAATGTGGTTGATAAGATCATTCCTCGTAAAATTTTACATGAGGTGTTTACTTCATCTACTTGCGGACCTTGTACTGCGGGTAACGTGAAGTTTGAAGGTATTGTTGCTCAAAAATCTAGTCACAGCACTGTGAAGTATCAAATGAGCTGGCCTTCAACGGGCGATCCATATTACACAGCTGAAGCTGGGGTTCGTCGTACTTATTATGGTGTAAACTCTATCCCGATGATGTTCGTTGATGGTGGATGGGGTGGAAACGCTTCAAGTTATTCTGATGTATTGTATGATCAATTTGCTGCCAAACCTTCGTTTATGGAAATCAAAGGAAACGTTTCTTTGACATGGAAGAATAAAATTACAGCAAACATTGATATCACTCCAGTAGCTAATTTCAGCAGCACTAACATGAAGGTGTTTGCAACCATTGTTGAGGGAACAACTTATAAGAATAAGAAAACCAATGGTGAAACTCAGTTTGAGAATGTAGTAAAGAAGATTATGCCTGATGGTAATGGTTTGGCTTTGGCTGCAATGACAAAAGATATCAAAGTGAGCAAGACTTTATCGTTTACTTTCAACGGTGGTTATCGTTTGCCTGGTGATGCTACATCACCAATTAATTTGGCAACTGAAAATAGCATCGAAACTTGGGATGATTTGTCGGTTGTGGTTTGGGTTCAAGATGCGGTAACCAAAGAGGTGTTGCAATCTGAGACTTTCCCAATTGCATTGGTTGGTGTTGAGGCGGTTGAGCAAAACTTGATGTTATATCCTAACCCAGCGAACAGCGTATTCAACGTAGATGCTCCAGAAATGGGCAATTCTATGGTGAGTGTGATGGATGTTCAAGGCAAGGTTGTATTTGTAGGCACTATGGAGTCTGGCAAATTGTCTTTGAATGTTGCTGATTGGACTGAAGGTGTTTATGTTGTAAAGGTTTCTGGAAACAGCAAAACCTTGAACAGCAAGATTGTAGTTCGTCACTAAAATTGAAGAATACAATTTTTTCGTTCTTCTATCGTTAGATTAGTGAATACTAAAATAATGAGAGTTAGAATTTTGTTGGTCCTGTTTGTTGCAATGGTTTTTATGGAATCATGCAGGAGTTCCAGAGGGAATTCATGCAGACCTGCTCGAAAAAAATATTTTCACAACTCCTTTTTAAATATGTAGAAAAAGCCCCGGAAACGGGGCTTTTTCTATTAGAAACAAATCTGAGTGTTGAACAATTCTAAATAGTATTTTTAGGTTCCGTTAGCGCGGTGATTTTTTTGGGTATTCGTATCTTTGCAGTAATTTAAAACCTTTTCTGGCCATGTTATTGCGAAACATTGTGAACCGGGAAGAGTTGAAAAGGCGAATGGATGCCGATGCGCGTCCTTACACCACCATCTCTTTCTATTGTTATCACCCCATCTCCGATCCCGAGTCGTTTAGAAACGATTTGTTTTTGCGTTTTTCCCAACTCGAAGTGGTTGGCCGGATATATGTCGCCCAGGAAGGCATCAACGCACAACTAGCGCTGCCTTCTATCCATTTTGAGGCCTTTAAAGCGGCGGTCTATACTATTGACTTTTTGAAAGGCATTCGATTGAACATCGCCATCGAAGAAAAGCAGAAGTCGTTTATTAAGTTGGATATCAAGGTTCGCGCAAAAATTGTGGCGGATGGCATCGAAGATCCTACGTTCAGTTTGCAAAATAGCGGGAAGTATTTGGATGCAGCGGCGTGGAATGAGATGATGGAAAAGCCGGACTCGGTGGTCATCGACATGCGGAATCATTACGAGAGTGAGGTAGGTAGGTTTGAAGGTGCGAGCTGTCCGGATACTGATACTTTCAGGGAGGAGCTGGCGCGTGTGTTGGATTTATACAAGGAAGAGAAGGACAAGCCTATCTTGATGTATTGTACAGGCGGAATTCGTTGTGAAAAGGCCAGTGCATGGATGAAGCACAACGGGTACAACGAAGTGTATCATTTGGAGGGGGGCATTATCAACTATGTGAATCAGGTGAAGGCGGCTTCTTTGGATAATAAATTTAGGGGTGTGAACTTCGTGTTTGATCAAAGGTTAGCGGAGCGGGTTACAGAAGATGTTATTGCGCAATGTCATCAATGTGGTGAGCCGGCAGATAAACACATCAATTGCGCCAATACAGGTTGTCATTTATTGTTTATTCAGTGCGATGCTTGCGCAGCAAAATTTGAGCATTGCTGTTCGGAGGAATGTAAGGCGGTGATTCATTTGGATGCTGAAACACAAGTACAGTTGAGAAAGGGAAAGCCTCCGGGCAGAATTTTTTCCAAGGGAAGGTTTCCTGGGAAAGTGTAAAATAATTTGAGCAGTTTGTCGTTAATGTGTAAGGAATTCTCGCATGAAAAGGTGGCAGGGATATTTTAAATGGCCTGTCCGCCTATATTCGCGCTTTAAAATTTTAATTACACGATTGAATATAATGAGAAATACTCGTAATGGGCAAGAGAAATCTTGGTTACGATGGGCGGTGATACTGCTTTTTGTGATGACGATGTCCGATGCATATGGACAATGGGGCTTTGGTGGTGATGGCGGAAGTCCGGCACCAGCGGCTGGTGATACAACGGCTCCGGCGGCAGATGCTGGTGGTGGCTGGGGTTCTGAAGGTGGAGGCGCTGCGGAGGAGCCAGCTATAAAAAAGGCACCGTATATCCGTTTCATACCTCCTTATGATTCGATGAGGGAAATTATTTTTTATGAAAACATCATTGAGGATGAGGCCTGTGAGAATTGTGGCGCTGATTCTTTGTATTGGAGGGCCAAGAAATATTT
>CAJBVU010000082.1 GCA_903959115.1 uncultured Bacteroidota bacterium | reverse complement strand
ACGGCGATGTGAACGATGAGGAATGAAACTTTGATCAGTCCGGTGAATGTGATTAATAGGAGATAGATAATCCAATTTTTCTTGGTGTCGATGTTGTATTGCCACTGAATCCAGTGGTATAGGGCGATGATTGACAGTGATAGTGCGGCGGGGTCGGATAGAAAATTCCAGGTATAAAATACAAATGTTGGAGACAGGTAATAGATGCCGAGCAGGGCTAATTTGCTGAGGGTACGTGGGATATGTAGGGATAAAATTCTCCAAGCGGCCCACATTCCGTAGGTAACGAGGCCACCGATGAGCAGGCGATAGATGATGGGTTTGAAGCCGAAAATTTGATAAAGTAGGGCGGTGATATAGGGGAGGATTGGGAATTCCATGCCCGCGACGCCTTCGGCGGCGCGGTTTTCCATCACTCGGGGTTCAAAAAAATTCATGGATTCATGCCAGAAATTCCATGCAACACAAGCACGATCGGCTTGGGCCCCTTGGTGCATTCCAAAAACGGGCATATTCATAAAATCCAACCAGCCCAATCCCAACTGAATGAGTATCCAAAAAATCCAAAAGGGGCGGTCGGGATGACGTTCTTGCACGATTTAGGATTCGTTAAGTGTTTGAATATTGCTGTTTTTCACGATGTATGTCGGCCTGTTTTTAACATTTTCGCTCACCCGACCCAAGTATTCACCGAGGATGCCGATGCCGAGTAATTGAACGCCACCTAGAAAGAGTACGGAAATGTGCAAGGATGTCCAGCCGACTTCCGTGAAACCATAAAATTTTTGATATAGGCTATAGATGATGAGCATGAAGGCGATACCAGAAACGGCAAAACCCAACATCGTGGCAACCTTTAGCGGCCAATTGCTAAAGCCAGAAATTCCATCGGTGGCAAATCGCATCATTTTGCCGTAGGTAAATTTGGTATTTCCGCCCATTCGCTCTTCCCGATCGTACTCAACGAAGGTTGAATTAAATCCTATCCAAGCAATTTGTCCGCGCAAATATTTATGCTGTTCGGGCATGTTTAGAAGCACTTTTTGGACTTTGCGATGAATCAATCTAAAGTCACCCGTATCCAATGGAATTTCGATCTGGGTGATGTTTGCAAGAAATCTATAGAACAATTTGGCGGTAAGCTTTTTAAGGAAGGATTCGCCTTTGCGTTTTTTGCGTTTGGCATAAACCACTTCAAATCCCTCTAAGGACTTTTTCAATAGATCTGGAATGAGTTCTGGCGGATCTTGTCCATCGCCATCCATAATCACAATTCTTTCACCCACGGCATGCTCTAATCCGGCAGAAATGGCGATTTGGTGGCCAAAGTTCCTCGAGAAATCGATGAATTTCACCGATGCATTTTCTTCGGATAGCCCCATAATGATGGGCAGGCTGTTGTCCTTTGAACCATCATTTACATAAACGATTTCATACTGAATGCCTAAGGGGGATAGCGCCGCGATAATTCTGTTGTTCATGGGAACAAGGTTCATTTCCTCATTGTAGATGGGAATGATTACAGATAAATCTATTTTGGGCGCTGCCATTCAACAAAAATATGCAAATTGAATAAGTACCTTTGTGATAAATTATAAAACATGAGCAAAATGCGTTTTTCCGGTCAGTTATTTCTATTTGTTATCGCATTTGCGATATTTGGACAGGTCTCTTGCCAGAGCAAAGTAGAAGATTCCCATGGAACAGTTGTTACTGAGAAGTCGTTTGATGCGGCTATCGCTGGCGATAAATTGGTGATGGTAGATTTTTATACTACCTGGTGCGGACCATGTAAGAAAATGGCGCCATTTGTTCAACAGGTACGCGAAAATCGCTCAAAAGATGTTGTGGTTTTGCAGGTGGATGCTGAAGCGCAGGCCACCATCGCCGATCGCTATCGTTTGGAGGGATATCCTACGGTAATTTTCTTTAAAAAAGGACAAGTTGTTGGGAGGGTCTTAGGTTATCAAACCTATGAAAACCTGAGCGGTCTTGTGGATCGATTCAAATAAAATGCCTTTGGCCTACGGTGCATCCAAACTTTGCACCATTTAGCGCTTCAAACAGCAGGAAAATTTTGATCCTTTAGGGATTCAAAAAGAAGTGGAAACTATCTCCACGCAAGCCCATTCTCAATGTTTCTAGGGGAATAATCTCGTTTGGCGCGATGTTTCCAAGGTTTACGTTGCTGCCATATAGTTGGATAAACCACACTTGTTGTTCTTTTTTGGGTGCTTCCCAGATCACATCGGCTTGCGGGATTTTGCGGATGATTTCAGCCACCAATCCAGAGCGAACTTCGCCACTACCTCTAAAAATACCTACAGTTCCAGATTCTCTTGCTTCGCCAATCACTTTCCAAGCGCCGGCTTGCAATTCAGTTTCCATTTGCTCTATCCATTCGTAAGGCGGGATGATTTTTTCGGCGTCTTTGCTTCCAACTTCGCTCAATACAGTGAAATTTTTAGAAAGGGTGTTGATGTAATTGCATTTGACATCGTGGTTCATGTCTAAGCTTCCGTCGCTTACTTCAATGTGGGTGATGCCCAACTTCTCAATCAATTTAACATAATCATCAAATTGATTTCGAACGATATATGCCTCGAACAAGGTACCTCCCAAATAGACAGGGATGTTAGCGCTCTTGTAAAGGTT
>CAJBVU010000081.1 GCA_903959115.1 uncultured Bacteroidota bacterium | reverse complement strand
GCTATTATCGTCGCCAACTGCTTGGGTCATTTCATTCAATTTTCCCACCGCAGCAATCACTGCTTTGTCGATACCGCGCTTCAAATCCATAGGATTCGCACCGGCAGCAACGTTCTTCAAACCACCTGTTACGATGGCTTGCGCCAATACTGTTGCGGTTGTAGTACCATCACCAGCTACATCAGCGGTTTTGCTTGCTACTTCCTTCAACATTTGGGCACCCATGTTTTCAACTGGGTCTACTAATTCAATCTCTTTCGCTACAGTTACACCATCTTTTGTGATGTGCGGAGCGCCAAATTTTTTGTCGATTACAACATTGCGACCTTTGGGTCCCAAGGTTACTTTAACAGCATTTGCCAAGGCATCAACGCCTCTTTTCAGGCCATCGCGGGCCGACAGATTAAAGTCTATTTTCTTTACCATAATTTTTCTTTTTTATCAATTAGATGATTGCTAAAATGTCGCTTTCGCGCATAATGAGATAGTCTTTGCCTTCCACGCTCAATTCCGTGCCTGCATATTTACCATACAAAACAGTGTCGCCCACTTTCACTGTAACGGGCTCATCGGTTTTACCTGGTCCAACAGCAACTACGGTACCTTTTTGTGGTTTTTCTTTGGCAGTGTCTGGGATGATGATTCCTGAAGCAGTTTTCTGCTCGGCTTGTACAGGTTCTATCAGAACTCTGTCGGCCAATGGTTTTACGTTTACTGACATAGTATTATTTTTTTGATTTTGCTTTGACTTGGCGAATTGTGTGCCAAGGGTAGAAGTGGTGATTTTTGGGTCCGGAACGACGAAAATTTGTCAGTTAAAGCACTTTGAGGTATGTCATTATGACAACCTTTCGCAAAATGCGTTGATATCTGCTTTTTGATTTTGGGCTACGGATTGAGCAACAACGCCGAGGGGATGGGTTTGATTGGGGATATAGGACTGAAAAAGATTGAGCAGGGTTTGATCAAATTCGGATTGGTTGCTGACGGAAAATCCGCATCCGGCTTGAATAAATTGCTCGGCTTCAGGGAATTTTTGGTGGTTGGGTCCAAAGATGAGGGGCAGTCCAAAGGCGGCGGCTTCTATGGTATTGTGGAGTCCTTTTCCGAAAGCGCCACCGATGATGGCGATGCTGCCGAAGCGATAGGATTCAGCGAGGTGACCGATGGTATCTAGGATTAGAATTTGGGTGGTAGGTGGGATGGTATTGGAACATTCGCTAAATCGAAGGGCGTTTGTTTTTATCTTCTCTAGGCAATGTTTTTGAATGGCTTCACAAAATGAGGTATTTATATTGTGGGGTGCGATGAGGATTTGTCCATGGGAAAGGATTTCTGGATTTTTTTGAAAAAATTGCAGTATTAAATCAATTTCGGGTTGCCAAGCGCTACCGAGGATAAGGGTCGGTTTTTGGGTCAGCCAGTTTTGCAGTGGAAGTGGCAGGGAAGAGGGTTGAAGGGTTCTTTCCACTGCGCGATTGAATTTGGTATCACCAAAAACGAAGGTGTTTGTTAGTCCTTGTTCGATGGCAATTTGCTGCATTTTGGGGTTGATGACACCGATGGCGTTGAGTTCTTTGAGGAGTGTGAGCCAGGGTTTCCCGAGGGATTTAAAGAGCCAGTGATGAGGTGTAAGAGAAACGCCGAGGGCATAGCAGGGGGTGTTACGATGGAGGGTTTGTTGGATGAAGTGATACCAAAAATCGTATCGGATGAAAATGACCGCAGAGGGGTTCCATTGCGCCAGGCAGCGCTTCGCGCTGCCTGGCCTATCCAACGGCAAATAGGCCTTGGACTGATTCAATTCTAACTTAGAATGTTCATACCCGGAAGGAGAGAAAAACGTGAATAAAATATGCCGTTGGCTAGAGGCCGCCTGCAAGGCGGCCGCAATGGGCTTCGCCATTTCAAATTCCCCCAGCGATGCACAATGTATCCAAATCAAATCCTTCGGCGCAACGATATCCTTCCACCACCCATCATTTAATCGAACTAGCGTTTCTCGCTGACCATCCCTCAACTTCCTGACCTTGGTATTCCAAAGTGCAAGCAATCCGATGCCCATCGCATAACATCGCATCACTAAATTGTACAGCATCATGGATTAAAAATATTCGGCGTCCTTTATAACTCCGGATTGCCTAATGATAATTGGGATAATCAACCCCCCTGTAAAATTGAAACCAAGATCGTATTGTGTTGCTCTAGCTGCGCGAAAAGTGCCAAAATCCCAGTCCCTAGTGGCTTTTGTGATTCCTTGATTTGTGCCCACGCCGACATAAAAGCTCAGTGCTTCCGGATTCATATATTGCAAGCGGAACTGTTGAGAAAAACAAAATCCCTTGCGATACCCATCGTAACCTTGTGTAAAATCATTCTCCAACTGAGGCAACCGCCCCTTGTCGAACTGAAACTTCGTGTAATGTTCGATTCTACCTGCACCAACCACAACGCTCATTGTCCACGTTCGAGGATTGCTTAGGCTACTCTCCCTGAGTGCCCACATTCTTCCAGCCACCAAACATGCATAATAACCGCGCAAATAGGTCCGAATCACCGCCGGATTTCCGTTGATATCGAATAGATTTTGAGAAGGACCCACAATCCCACCATACAAACTATCAGTACTGATGGTGCGCCCTGTGTAAGGAGAATAGTTGAACCCAATTAACCACTTTTCCTTGTGTTGGTATTCCGCGCCCAAATCAAATAAAGCCGTTCCAGCATATCGTTGGGCCCAATTGCCCGCATTGTCTTGATAGCCCGAACCCAAATGAATACTCACCCAATTGGGCCTAATCAATGGCTTTTTGATATTCGTTGGCGCAGGAAGCAATGTGTCTTTAAGAGGTGATTGCGCTTGGACAAACAACATACTGCTAAGTAGCATTGTAAATAGTAATCCATGGATGTTTATAATTCGCCTTGACACATAGCGAAGGTACAAAAGCCACCGTAAAATCCCAATGTGCAGTAAAAAAATGGAAAGCCCTAGGCGCTGGGCAAAATTTGCATCAAACAGCTGAGAAAGCCAGAGAGGTTTTCGGCATGTACCCAATGTCCCGCATTGTCTACCACATGGAAATTGGCCGTAGGAAAATACTGTAAAATATCGTCTTTGTCCGATTCCTTAATGTATCCGCTTTTGCTACCACCTATAAAGTCGACCTGTTTCAAAAAAACGTGATGAAACTCCAGTTCACCAATGATCTCATCATAATGATTTTCGATGGCTTCTAAATTGCTTTTGGTTCCATAGCCGCCGCCTGGCAAGGGTTCGATGTTTTTAAGCAAGAACTGCCTCACACCCATCTCAGGGGCATAGGGCAAGAATGCATCTTCAGCCTCTTTTCTAGAATTGAGCAAATGCAAAGGCACTTCCTTGAAGGCACGGAAATATCCCAAATGACCTGGAACATAGCGTTTGGGGGCAATATCAACTACGATGAGTTGGTCTACCATGTCAGGGAATTGATCGGCAAAGGTCATCGCCGTTTTTCCGCCCATCGAATGGCCCATGATGATGCCTGAGGCATCGCCCAAGTGAACCATCAAATCCCGTAGATCCTGCACCATTGCAGCGTAACCCGCATCCGCATCGTGAAAACTCTTTCCATGATTTCGGGCATCAAAAGTGATCACCCGATAATTTTCGGATAGCTTCTGGGCAGCCAAATGCCAGTTGTCGAGCATGCCAAAAATGCCATGCAAAATGTAAATGGGATGGGAGTTTTTCTCCCCGTAAATGCGATAATTGACCAAGTTGGTCATGCTAGAATTAGTTCAAGAAAGAATCAACTTCAGTGTATTCCAAATTGAAGGCCTCAGCCACTCCTTTGTACACCACTTTTCCGTTGATTACGTTCAATCCCAATTTCAATTCGTTGCTATCGGCACAAGCCTTTTTCCAACCTTTGTTCGCCAATTGAACGGCGTAAGGCAAGGTGGCGTTAGTTAAAGCGAGGGTTGAAGTATATGGAACTGCACCAGGCATGTTTGCTACGCAATAGTGAACAACACCGTCAACTTCGTAACAAGGCTCAGCATGCGTTGTAGGTTTTGATGTTTCGAAGCAACCACCTTGGTCGATCGCTACATCCACAATCACAGCCCCTTTTTTCATTGAAGGCAACATGTCGCGTGTGATCAATTTTGGCGCTTTTGCACCAGGGATCAACACACCACCAATTACCAAATCAGCGGTTTTAATGGCGTTGCGAACGTTGTATTCGTTAGAAATCATGGTTTCTACGTTGGCAGGCATGATATCGTCGAGCTGACGTAAACGAGG
>CAJBVU010000080.1 GCA_903959115.1 uncultured Bacteroidota bacterium | reverse complement strand
TGATCCTCGTTGTGATTGTAAAGAGTAAAGGGGGTTTGTTTTAGGTTGATATCGCCCAGTTGGTATCGAACTACATCGGCGATAATGCCTTTTACCCAGAGCTGACGCACATCGAAAGCCACTCCAGCGCCATAGAATCCACCGTATTTATTGTTGATGCGGATCTTTCCCAGGATTTCGGTGTTTTTATTGGGGCTGATATTAAATCCCAAATCAACGAGCGCATAACCGCCAACGGCTTTTTTGGCAGTGGTTTTATCCGGTATCGTATCGTTTACCTGAATATCGGCATTGGAAATGATGGAACGGGCTCCGCCGGTAAATCGCACTTTGGGTCCTGTTTGGCCAAGGGTGGTATTGGCGATTAGGGTTGCGAAAAGGACGGTGGAAAGGGTGTATAATCGTTTCATGGATTGTTGCATTAGAAGAAAATTTTGATTTCAACGGTGGTTTCCCAGCCTTTGTATTGGTCTTTGCTGAAGCTGCGGTCTTGGTAATTCATCCATCGCTGACGGATATAAAGGCCTGCGCCTTTGCTCATTTCTATGTCGAAGCCGGTCGCAAACCCCCATCCTTCCTGGTTTCGAGGACGGCGGCTAATGGCATCAACATTGGTATTGTAATTGGCGATAATTCGTTCCCAACCAACATAATTGGCAAAAACGACTTTTGGCGATAGGTGATAATAAGATTCTAGTTGGTGGTAATAGGTTCTCAAATAAGCTTCTTCGGTGAATACGGTAAGGGCGGAACGTTTTCTTTGCACCGATGCGTATGATCCTAAGTAGTTGATATATAGATCTCTATAGGCAAGTCTACTTTTGTATTTAGCATTCACTTCGATGTTGTTGAAGTACTTTTTATACAAAGGAATGCCGGTGGGCGTGCCATCTGTCAGATTTACGGTTTCGAATACCCCGCGATATACTTTGGTTAGATTTTGGTAAGGGCCAACATTGGCTGGGAATCCCCATCGCCAGAAGCGAGAAAGGGCGAGGTTGTTGACGGGGTGGGAGTAGGTTAACTGCGAAGAGATGTTCTCGATTTCGTTGGCGTTTGTGTAGCCGATGCTCGTTTTTAGTTTTCCGATTTCGAACTCTGTATTCAATTCGATGCCGGTTCTATTGTTGGTGATTTGGCCTACGGGCACCATCGCGCTAGAAAATGGCACCAAAACGAGTTGGTCTGAGCTGCTCGAACTGCTAACGTTGCCTTCGCGAATGGATGAATTCCAAAAGACGGAAGAGTTATTCAACACCCTTGGACTCACGCGGTAGTATCGAACCAAAAGCGGGATGCCCGTGACGGATTTGGGAAAACTCAGTTTTAGGTCGATGGCTTCGCCCCATCCTTCGGCTAGGGTTGGACTGAAATATCGTCCTGCACCCACTTCGCCGTAAATGGTTAGCACACGCTTTTTGATTTCGAATTCAGCGGTATGCATATTGAATCCCACGCCATGGGTTAGAAGGCTGTCGGAATAGCTTTGATTGTTAAATGTATTTAGGCTGATATAATGGTTGCCGACAGTTTTTTTCAATTTTCCGCCGTAAGATTGATTGGGTAAGGGCGCCATTCCGCCATTCAGTTGCGTTTTTCCAAACATGATTACCCCGGAGAGGTTCTTCGGCATGTCGTTCGCTTCAAGGATGATTCCCTGAAAAGCTTGTCGTCCCCATCGCGTATCTTGGTTCAGCGCTCCATTGGTGTAGAAGTTATTATAGCGGTCGGCGATGTTTTGTGTTTGCGGATCCCAAGGGTTCCTTTCGAAGATGGAATATCGATTGAAGCCTGGATTGGTGTGAAAGGTGAACGGCGTAAGGGCGTACCAATTGATACCTCCTGCAATTACATTGAGGCTTCCTTTTTGGAAATCATGGGTTCCGGTGAGGCTAACACCGAGGTTTAGGCCTTTTACATTTTCGGCTTGACCTGCGCCGGTCATTGGGGTCCAAAGGAAGAAATCGGTTGAAAATCTTGTACTTGGGGTGATGCTTCCGCCCAGATTTAGCATGAGTTGGGGGATTTGGGCATCGTCGCCCACGAAGATGTGAGTTGGCGTTTTGACTTGATCAATATAACTACCCCTTTCAAACATTTCTTTAGAATTTTGAAGATATCTCACGTTGGTAATAAAGCGGTAGTACCCTGAAATGGTAAATCTTTCCAACTTCTCCGGTGCTTGCTTGGGATAAACCCCCAAAGGATAAATGGTATTTGTGATTTGTGCAACAGCGTTTGCCGTAACGATTCCCCAAAATGCGATTGAGAGTAAATATCTTTTCATGGGGTTAAGGATTAAAACTGTCCATGGTGAATTTCTTTAAACGGACGGATTTGGGTTTGGTTGAGATCGGAAGAGCACACGTCTGAACTCCAGTCACTAATGCGCATCTCGTATGCCGTCTTCTGCTTGAAAAG
>CAJBVU010000079.1 GCA_903959115.1 uncultured Bacteroidota bacterium | reverse complement strand
ATCGCTGCTAACAACCAAATTCAATTTTCCGGGTTTTGCCTCTGCCGCCGTTGAAATCAACGTATACATTGGCTCTTGCACTTCCATATGTTTTTTCCAAGCCACGAAGGTTTTGGGGTTTGCATACAAAACGGGGGTGCAATACTTGAAAATATTTTCATCAGAAAACACCTTTATTATGAGCTCCATCCCAACACCTGAGGGATCTCCTTGGGTTATTCCAATTACGGGTTTTAAATTATCCATTGATCTGTTGTCTAAGAAACTCCAAAGTTAAGCGAACGCCAACACCTGTGCCACCTTTTGGGATATAATGACTTGGAGAAGTTGAAAATGCCGTTCCCGCGATATCGATATGAACCCATGGATACTGTGTAAAATGCCTTAAGAACATCGCTGCACTTTGAGCGCCACCCTCGCCTTTCCCTAAATTTTTGATATCGGCAATACCTCCTTTTATCTCTTCATAATACTCTTCCCACAATGGCAATTCAGCCACCCTCTCAAACACTGCATCTCCAGCTTTTTTCAACGATTTAACCACTGAATCTGGAGCCTGCGCCATCAATGCAGAACCATACGTTCCAAAAGCACGCGCTGCAGCACCAGTAAGTGTTGCATAATCGATAACCAATTGAGGGTCAAATTTCTTCGCAAACGACAATGCATCGCCCAGAATCAAACGGCCCTCTGCATCGGTATTGAGAACCTCAACCGTGGTTCCGTCGAACATGGTTATCACATCACCCGGACATGTCGCATTTTCACCCGGACGATTGTCGGTGGATGGCACCAATCCAACAATCCATAACGGCCATTTCAATTTCGCCACCGCCTCAAATACACCGGCAACAACCGCCGCACCACCCATATCGCACTTCATCATATCCATTGAATTGGGCGTTGGCTTTAAACTCAACCCACCTGTATCAAACACAACACCTTTGCCCACGAGGACAATAGGCTGATTATTCACTGCTTTTTTTGGCTTGTATTCTAGAACAGAAAATGTGGGTGGTTCCTGACTTCCCTTATTTACGGCGAGCAATCCACCCATTTTTAGACTCTCTATTTGGGCTTCACCAAAAACTTCCACTTTAAAGCCTGCCGTATCACCCATTTCCACAAAAGCATCAGCCAAACCTTGGGCATTAAGCGCATTCACGGGTTCGTTTACCAAGTCACGGGCCGAATTTACCGCAGCGACAATAACTTTCACCTCATCTTGTCTGTCTTCACCCTTACCCTTGAATGAATATTCAATTGAAGTGTCACGAGATTTTTTCTTTAAATATTTATCAAATTGGTAATCAGACAGCAACAAACCTTCAAAAAATGCCACCCCTTTTGCCGCATCGCAATTGACATTTTTCACTACTACCTTCTCGATATCTTTCGACAGCAACAAAAAACTCTTATTGGCGGCTTTTCTTAACACCTCCCATTCCGAAGCATTGCTCTTGCCTTTGCTCACCACCCCAATAAAACAGCCCTCGGGTCCGTAATAGTGAAAGTGATTCTCAGTGGGTTTTTGTTTCCAAAATTCGGCGATATTGGCTGGTAATTTCGTACTTGAAAATGCCGAAACGTCATTGGCTAAATAGATTTCTGCCTTCATGCTGCAAAATAACGAAATCAAAGCGGTAAACCCCACTTTATTTGCAATAATGCCCAAAGAGAAAAACACATTTATGTTTTGTGCAGAACTGACGTTAACGGATGAGCAACTCACATTAAATTTGTAGGAATTAGCGTATGCAGAAAATCAAGGTCGGTATCTTTTTTGGCGGACAATCGCGAGAGCGAGAAGTTTCTTTTGCGGGTGGTAGAACTGTCTACGACAACCTCAACAAGGAACTCTTTGAAGCCATTCCTATTTTTGTTGACTCGTTCGGGAACTTTTGCCTTCTGAATTGGGAACACGTTTACAAAGGCAGCATCCGCGATTTTTATCCGCCTACATTTTTACACTTAGAAACGCAAAGAATCAATTGCTTACCCGAGTTAGCCCACAGCTTCCAAGTGTATGCCGAGAGCTTGCAAAATTTGGAGAATAACAGAATCGAGCAACTCAACCTCTTAAAAGAAATTGGGAATCCGATCGAAGCGCATGACTTTTCATCCTACTTTGATTTCGCTTTTCTTGCATTGCATGGCACCCATGGTGAAGATGGAAGCATTCAAGGGCTATTGGAATGGTATGGAATCCCCTATTCTGGTTCTGGCATTTTACCTTCGGCCCTTGGAATAAACAAAGCAGTTCAAAAAGACTTCCAAACTACCGCGGGACTTTATGTCAACGAGTTCAATACGTTAGAAAAGAAGTCATGGTTCTCCGCATCAGAAAACGAAAGAAAGTCGCTTTTTGTGCAATTCAACATCGAATTTGGAGAGAAGTTCGTCATTAAGCCCGCGCACCAAGGCTCATCTTTGGGTGTCAGCCTATTAAAAAATGCGGATTTCGAGGCTTTTTGCAATGCCATTAACCTAGCTTTTTTCCACCTGTCGTTGCATCAAACGGAATGGTGCAAAATGGATTCCGATGCCAAAATCATTTACATCAAACAACTCACAGACCTGCGAAGTGGATTGGGATTGCCTCTAATCGCCGATGGCCAAACTTTCCATTTGCCAGACGCCCTGATGGATTACATCGAAAATCAGTTTCAAACAAAAGAACATATCGAATTACAGTCGATTGATAGTGAATCAATTGTCCTGATTGAATCATTGATTGAAGGCAAAGAATTTAGTTGCATCGTAGTTGCTGATGAGGCAGGTATTCCCTTTGCTTTGCCTCCAACGGAAATTAGAAAAAATAGCGACCTATTTGATTATCGCAGTAAATATTTGCCTGGATTGAGCAACAAAGTCACCCCAATTGAAGTATCAGCAGAACTCATTGAGGACATCCGGCTTTCTTGTTGTCAGCTATATGACCATTTGGGATTTGAAGTGTATGCGAGAATTGATGGCTTCATCGACAAAAGTGGAGAAATTTTCTTGAACGATCCTAATACTACTAGCGGAATGATGCCGTCATCATTCTTTTTTCACCAAGCAGCAGAAATAGGATTGAGTCCAAGTGCTTTTTTGACCTTGATTTATTTCAATTCCTTAAGGGCCAGAATTCAAAGTCACCCCAAAGGACAGAAATTCGAAAGTCTATTGCAGCGGAGTCAGGAATTATTAGACAACAGCCATGGATCATCTGTTATCAAAAAGAAAATTGCCGTGGTGATGGGCGGATATAGTTTTGAACGACATATATCGATGGAGAGCGGGCGGAACATCTACGAAAAATTGAGTAGTAGCGAGGAATTCGAGCCCATACCTTTGTTTTTAACGGGGGATAGTCATTCATATCGATTGTTTCATTTGCCCATCAATATGATGTTGAAGGACAATGCTGATGACATTCGCGACAAGATTTTACATTATTCATCTAACCCGGTACTACTGAAAATCCAAGAGGCTAGTCGTGCATTGACAAAGTCATTATTGAGAACCTCCCCAACTTTTATTCCCGTAGAAGTAGCAATTTCAGAATTACCACATTTGTGCGAGGGAGTATTTATTGCATTGCATGGAAGACCGGGGGAAGACGGAACGATACAGGCAGACTTAACGCGCTTGGGCCTTTATTTCAATGGCAGCGAAAGTGAGGCATCATCGGTTACCATTAACAAATACGAAACCAACAAAAAACTGAGAGATTTGGGATTTTTAGTGGCCGAACATCAATTGGTAAATAAGTCAGAATGGCAATTGAGAGGTTTGGATTTATGCAAAGAGATTTCATCGAAATATGGACTTCCGTTGATTGCAAAACCCGCAGACGACGGTTGCAGTGCTGCAGTGAGAAAGATCAAATCTGCCGAGGAATTACATTTGTTCATGGAGGCAATTTTCCGAGAGGATGTGGCGTTAAGTGCCGCGCTTTGCTCGGCACTTAACGTGAAACTCAACGACGAGATGCCGCAGAAATCAGACCTACTGATCGAACAATTTATTGATAGAGCTGGCGCATCTAAATTCCTTGAAGTCACCGGTGGCATGCTAACATCGTATGATAAAAACAGACAGATATCATACGAAATATTCGAACCCTCAGAATCTCTAGCGGAAAGTGAAATACTTAGTCTGGAAGAGAAATTTCTCGCCGGCCAAGGTCAAAACCTAACACCATCGAGATTCTCAAACACACCTCAAGAACAAACAAGAATTAGCGGTGAGGTGAGAAAAACACTACAGCAAGTAGCCGTCGCACTCAATGTTACAGGCTACTGCCGAATCGATGCATTTGTGAGAATATTCGATAATGGCAATGTTGAAACCATCATCATAGAAGTCAACTCCCTTCCAGGAATGACCCCCGCAACATGTATTTATCATCAAGCAGCAATCAACGGCTACAAACCTTTTGAATTCATCAGAGAAATATTGAAATTTGGAGAAAATAGAACGGCGTGAAAAACTGGATGTATAATATCGGACTGGGTGGCCTTTTCATTGCCATAATTCTTACGTTAAGTTACTTTGGACTTGATGCTTATACACGGCACGGAGACAAAATAATAGTGCCTGATATTCTTGGCTCAAAACCCTTCGAAGCAGAAGCAAAACTGAGTGAATTGGAACTGCGGATGAAAATCATCGACACCGTGTACCTAGACAAAATGAAACCAGGGGTTATTGTGGAGCAATTGCCTTTGGCAAATGAAGACGTAAAATCGGGAAGGATGGTCTATGTTACCGTAAATGCAATGAGTAGGCCTAGAATTTCGATGCCAAAGCTTACCGATTGCAGTTTCAATCTAGCAAAAGCACTATTAAAAAATGCGGGATTAATTCTAGGAAAAGTGACCTATGAATTTGCGGAATATGGCAACAACCTAGTTATCGGTCAGCAAGTTGGCGGACGAACAATTGAATCCGGTCAGAAGGTACTAAAAGGCACCACCGTAGATCTAATTGTTGTCGATACAGAACTATCTCCTACAAGTGATTCCACTTCAACGACTACGGAAATACCAAATCCCGTGGAATAGTAATATTTATAATACAATAAAGTGACTTTTATTTACAATAAATCAATACAAAATTCGTTAAATTAGCACAATTATTAAGACAATTCCGGCAATAATTGCAAGAACAAGGTTTTCAATAGTAATCAAAATGCGGGTAAGAAAAGTAATATTATCGTTGTGTATCCTTGCTATTTCAGAGCTTTCGGCGCAATCATACCTGCGCTTTTTACCCATTGGGAATCGTCCTGTAGCGTCCATTCAAAATACCACGACTGATCAAATTAGTTCATTAATTACAGACACTCTTTCCCTTCCCTTTTTTGAGGATTTTGTGCAACCCGCCGGCTATCCATCATTAAAGACTTGGACAGACAATCTTGTTTGGGTAAATAACTCGTTCCCCGTTAAAGCTCC
Source organism: uncultured Bacteroidota bacterium (assembly GCA_903959115.1). GTDB lineage: Bacteria > Bacteroidota > Bacteroidia > NS11-12g > UBA955 > UBA955. The sequence continues at coordinate 10,088 of CAJBVU010000079.1, read as the reverse complement.
GAATTATGGTGTTGCCACATTCGACCACCTAAATGCGAAAGGAAAACCTTATCACACTTTGGATAAAAGAATGATGGTATATGCCGACAGCCTTACATCACAACCCATAAATCTGCAGTTTCGCAGAGTTGGAGCATCCACCGTTAACTACAAACCAGAAGATTCCATTTATATCAGTTTTTTTGTTCAACGTCAAGGACTTGGCGATGCCCCTGAAATTGATGACACGTTGATGCTTTATTTTAAAGACATCAACAACAATTGGATTAAGCAATGGGCGATTTGCGGTGGTTTCGTAGGTGGATTTCAAGAATTTTTCGTCCCAATAGCTCAATACCAATACCTCTCACCCGATTTCCAGTTCCGATTTGTAAATTTCACCAAAGCCACCGGAAATCTGAATCATTGGCACATCGATTATATCCGCATCGAAAAAAATCGAAAGTCTGGAGAAAAGTCTATTCAAGACGTAGGAATAGCGTCGGTGTCAGATGGGTTATTTAAAGATTATAACAATATTCCTTATTCCCATTACAAATCAAATATTCAAAATGGCAGAGGAAAAGGACCGAGCATGCTCGTGAGAAATCTCAATGCCAATGCAGTTCAAACGAGATTTCAATTGAGTATTTACAACCAGTACCAAACCAAAATTTATTATAAACCCTTTATCGCGAGTAGCAGAAATTTAGCCGGCAGTAGAGACACTACCGAAAACTATGAGTCTTTATCCTATGATACTTTCTCAAGTACCCAACCCAGATTGGAATACACCTATAGTATCGACCCCCAAAGCAATGATGGCACGCCTGCGGCATACAATAGTATAACCAACAACAATATGATTCAGACGTCGCGCACCGTAATGCCATGGTACGCCTACGATGATGGAAGTGCGGAAGGTGGATTTGGACTTGATTACGCCTATTTGGGCAACTTGAAAGGTCAGTTCGCAATGGAATTTAACACACTTAAATCTGATTCACTTAGAGGTTTGGCCATCTATTTTAACCAAAGTCTTACCGATGTTTCAGCAAGAAGTTTCAAATTGCGTATTTGGCAATCTTTGAGCCCCGTTGGAAGACCAGACAATCAGGACAAACTTATATATGAGTTCGCTATGAATCGTCCAATTTACAAGGATAGCATCAACGGTTTCGCATATATCTTTTTTGATTCAGTATTGATGTTACCCGCCGGAAAGTATTACGTGGGTTGGATCCAACAAATGCCTTATGTTTTAAATATTGGATACGACAATAACTACAGATATTTAGGAAAAGACCAGACAAACCCCCACCTATACAGCAATTTACTTGGCAGTTGGGAATACGCTGGAACCGAGGCCAAAGGAACACCAATGATTCGCATGTTGTATGGAAATCGGACTGAATATGCCTTTTCAACCAAGACCATCTCGCCAACTCAAGTTAGCATTTACCCTAACCCTTGCAGCGACTACATTTTTATCAATGGAAAATTACCAGAAAATACCGAATGTGAAATTTGGGATGTCACTGGGAAACTCCAAATCAAATCTCAATTCAACAGTCGCATTTTCGTGGGAGACCTCAAACCAGGTCATTATATCTTACGATGCATCGCATCAAACAATCAAATCTCTTTCGCACACTTCGTTAAATCATGAGCACCGATATTTCAGTCATTGAATTAAAAAAACGTTTAGACAATCAAGAATCTATTAACCTCATTGATGTTCGTGAACAATACGAATTTGACGAGTTTAACTTAAATGGAACACTCATCCCATTGGGCGATTTGCCAGGAAGATTGGACGAAATCGAAGATTTAAAAGACCAAGAAATCATTGTGCACTGTAGGTCTGGTGCAAGAAGTAATACCGCTAAAATGTTCCTTACCTCACAAGGGTACTCCAATGTGCGCAACCTCATCGGGGGGGTCATGGATTGGAAATCGCAATTTGGCGAATAATCAACAACTACATCTTGAAGCCAAAACACTTAATTGGCAGCATTTTCTTTTGCCTTTTAACGTGGGCTTTATCAGGCATTTGGGGCTGTAACGGCGTTCTAAGCACCTCAGACACCAAAGCTCCACAACCCTTCAGAAACCTAGGAGATTCAGCACATTACGTGGGAATAACCGCATGTAAAGGCTGTCATTCTGATAAACATGCCACTTTCATCGAAACGGGTATGGGCCAAAGTTTCCACCTGGCAGATAGAAAATACTCAAAAGCGGATTTCAACAATGTAAAGCCCGTTTACGACAAAAAAAACGACCTCTATTACTACCCTTTTTGGAAAAACGAACGACTGCATATTCAGGAATTCAAATTGCGCGGACGTGATACCATTCATAATCGCATCGAACAAATCTCACATATCATTGGAAGTGGCCAACACACCAATAGTCACTTCTGGATGGACGGTCAACATCTATTTCAAGCACCACTTACATTTTACACCCAAAAAGGAATTTGGGATCTGCCGCCAGGTTATGAGGATTTCAATACGCATTTTAATCGAAAGATCGACATCGAATGTATGAGTTGTCACACCGGCATGCCACAAACAAAAGAGGGGTCTGTGAATATTTTCAACAAACTCCCACTCGGCATTGACTGCGAACGATGTCATGGTCCAGGTTCTCTCCATATCAAGGAAAAGACTTCAGGCATCATTTATAACACCAACAAGCAAGCCGACTATTCTATCGTCAACCCCAAACGATTGCCTTGGAAACTGCAGGTTGACATCTGTCAGCGATGCCACCTGCAAGGAAACAACGTATTAAAACCTGGAAAAAAGTTCACTGATTTTAGACCTGGAATGCACCTCGATTCCATTTTCAGCGTTTACATGCCTAGTCAGAAAGGAGACAAAGCCTTTGTAATGGCCGGCCACGCAGAAAGATTCCAAATGAGTGCCTGCTTTAAAGGAAGTAATAAAGGCGATCTTACCAAATACAATGCGAATATCAATTTCACTTGTATCAATTGCCATAACCCTCATGTAAGCGTAAAAAAAACCAATCAAGAGTTATTCAACAACACCTGTAAAAGCTGCCACCAGCCAAAAACTAAGAAGAGTAAACATGAAGGTTGCAGCCTGAGTGAATCGATACGTGGAACCCAAACCTGCGTTGGATGTCATATGCCCAGTAGTGATACGAGAGATATTCCCCACGTGAGTATTCACGACCACTTCATTTCAAGGACAAATACAAAATACAACCTTCAAATCAACGCCAAATCAAAGCGCATTTCAACGGGAGAAATCACAGGCTTGCATTCCGTGAATAGTAAAAATCTAAGCCATCGTGAATTGTTCAATGCCTATGTGTCATATTTTGAAAAGTTCGATTCAAAAATGCTGTATTTGGAGAAGGCGAAAGCGTTTTACAACGATCCCAGTGTAGAATTGGCAACCAAGATACAATATCATTACAACTTAAGAGAGCATGCATCAATCATAGAACTTTGGGAGACCGGAATAACGGAAGAAGAGAGAAGTGAACTGCTCTCCGATGCTTGGACTCAATATAGAATTGCCAAGGCCTACGACCTTAACATACCTAGCCAAGTTCAGAAAGCGCTGAGCCATTACGAAAAAAGTTGCGATGCGATGCCTTGGAACACTGACTTTACCGCTGAATACACAAATGCATTGGTAAGAGCGGGACGGATTGGCCAAGCCAAAGAAATGATCTTAGCCGCACTCAAGCATCAGCCAAAAAGCGAACTACTTCATTTCAATTTGGGCAACTGCTATTACCGTGAAAATAACCTTAGCAGTGCGATGAAAGAATATGAAACGGCAAGGTCCCTCAACCCGAATTCTCAAGCCGTATTGGTATTGATTGAATTATACATCTCGGTAGGACAAAAAGACAGAGCCAAGGCAATGTACGACAGGGCCAAGCAGTGGGCCGACCCCGCAATACTGCGTGGATGGTCGTTCTAAAACCCGTGAATTTCAAACCAACTCCCTGAGAAAATTTGTATTTTTGTAAACCATGCTAGACAAATTCGGAATCGCAAAGAGAATCGCACAAGAATTGCGCGATGGATATTATGTCAATCTGGGAATTGGCATCCCAACTTTGGTAGCCAACTATATCCCCGAAGGCATGGAAGTTGTTCTGCAGTCAGAAAATGGCCTGCTCGGTATGGGCGCCTTCCCATTTGAAGGAGAGGAAGATGCTGATCTAATCAATGCGGGAAAGCAAACAGTAACGATGGTAAAAGGGGCTAGCATTTTTGATAGTGCCACGAGCTTCGGAATGATTAGAGCGGGGAAAGTCGACCTAACCGTTTTGGGCGCCATGGAAGTGAGCGACAACGGAGATATCGCCAATTGGAAAATCCCAGGCAAAATGGTTAAAGGCATGGGCGGTGCCATGGATCTAGTGGCGTCGGCAAAGAATATCATTGTGGCAATGCAACACACCAACAAAGCGGGTGAAAGTAAGTTATTATCTCAATGCTCATTACCCATCACTGGATTGGGCTGCGTAAAGAAAGTAGTGACCGAATTGGGCGTTTTTGATATCACCGAAAGAGGCTTCGAGCTAACGGAATTGGCTCCCGGTGTTACCGTTGAAGAAGTGAAAGCGAAAACCCTAGGAAGACTAGTGGTTGAGGGGGATATCAAAACAGTAAACGTGTAAACCACGCTTCCGCTTAACTACCCGTATTGTACTTTTTGTTTTCGCTTTGAGCGAACAACTGATTTTTCTTGTAGCGCTTCAGAACAAAATAGGATGCTAAGAAAATGATGGCAGTGATAATATACTCCCACATCAACACTTGTTGTTTAAATGTTTCTACCGAAATCGCCTTAGCATTGGCCGCAAGAGTATCCATAATTTGAGAATACAAAGGTAGTGAAATCAAAGACCCATTTAAATGAAAATTTTCATCAAACCCATGTGGTAGGTGCGCAAAATACAATGTAAATTGCGGGTATGTCAGTCAATCAGTATATTCAAGAAAACCAAGACCGCTTCCTCAATGAATTGTTTGATCTTTTGCGTATTCCCAGCATCAGTGCAGATCCAGCGTTTGCCGGTGATGTAAGAAAATGCGCAGAAACCATTGCCGACCACCTAAGAAAAGTTGGAGCCGACAATGTTGTCCTTGAAGAAACGGCAGGTTACCCGATTGTTTACGGTGAGAAAATCATCGAAGCTTCATTGCCAACTGTTTTGATTTACGGACATTATGATGTACAACCGAGTGTTCCCAACGAATTATGGGATACACCTCCATTTGAGCCCACTGTACGAGATGGCAAGATTTATGCTCGTGGTGCGTGCGACGACAAAGGACAGGTTTTTATGCATGTAAAAGCATTTGAAACCATGATGCAGACCAATTCTTTGGCATGTAATATCAAATTCATGATCGAAGGCGAAGAGGAAGTAGGTTCCAATAACTTGGGTACTTATTGCAAAACGCACAGAGACAAATTAAAGGCAGATGTGATTTTGATCTCCGATACTGCTTTGATTGCAAACGACATACCCAGTATCGACGTAGGATTGCGCGGTTTGAGTTATGTTGAAGTAGAAGTAACGGGCCCAAGAATCGATCTACACTCTGGTGTTTATGGCGGTGCTGTTGCAAATCCAATCAATGCTTTATGTGCTATGATTGCCAGTATGCACGATGAAAATCGCCATATCACAATTCCTGGTTTCTACGATAAAGTACTGGAAGTATCGAACTCAGATCGAGAAGCTATGTCGAAGATTCCTTTCGATTTAGAAGATTATAAAAAGCACTTGGCCATTAACGATGTGATGGGAGAAAAAGGTTATTCAACCATCGAACGTACTGGCATCCGCCCTACTCTTGATGTAAATGGAATTTGGGGTGGCTATATCGGCGAAGGCGCAAAAACCGTATTGCCAAGCAAAGCCTTTGCAAAGATTTCAATGCGTTTGGTTCCAAATCAAATCAGCGATGAAATCACACAGATGTTCCAGAAACACTTTGAAAGCATTGCACCTGCTGGCGTAACTGTAAAAGTAACACCTCACCACGGTGGAGAGCCTGTTGTTACACCAACCGACTCTATTCCTTACAAAGCGGCAGCACTTGCAATGAAAGAAACCTTTGGTATCGAACCAATACCAACAAGAGGTGGTGGAAGTATTCCAATTGTGGCTTTATTTGAAAAGGAATTACAAACCAAAACTGTTTTGATGGGATTTGGATTGGATTCTGATGCGATACATTCACCCAATGAGCATTACGGAATCTTCAACTATTTCAAAGGCATAGAAACGATTCCTCAATTCTTTAAGCACTTCGCAGCCCTCAATCAATAATGGCGTTGCTCCAAGGCCCGGTTTATGAAGCCTACCGCTCGGATTTACTAAAGCGGTACAAACATTTATTGCGAAGCCTTGGTAAAAATCTAGATCCGGAAAAAACCCGGATGGTTAGAGATGCGTTCGACATGGCCGCCAGAGCCCATGAAGGGACTGTGCGCAAAAGTGGCGAGCCTTATATTTTCCATCCGCTTGAAGTCGCTGAGATTGCCGTTTCCGAACTAGGCTTGGGCGCAACTTCAGTTGTGTGCGCCTTGCTGCACGACGTGGTTGAAGACACCGACACAACCCTAGAAGATATCGAACATCGTTTTGGAAAAGACGTTGCCAATATCATCGATGGACTAACAAAGATTTCTACGGTTTTCGAAACGGTCGACAAGGACCAAAGTATACAAGCTGAGAATTTCAAAAAGATGTTGCTCACACTGGGCGATGACTTAAAAGTGATTCTCATCAAACTATGCGATCGTTTGCATAACATGAGAACCTTGGGGTCGGTATCAGAAAATACCAAGTTGAAAATCGCTTCTGAAACCCTATTCATTTACGCTCCCCTAGCCCACCGATTGGGTTTGAATGCGGTAAAAACAGAGATGGAAGACTTGGCTCTGAAATTCACAGACCCGGCAACCTACAGAGAAATATCGTCGAAACTTGCAGAAACCAAGAACACCAGACAACGTTACATAAAAGAATTCATCGACCCAATCAAAGAGGAACTCGATAAATCGGGGCTTAACATCCTAGAAATCAAAGGTAGGCCGAAGAGCATTTTTAGCATTTCTCAAAAAATGGGCAAACAACACATCCCATTTGAAGAAGTTTTTGATGCCTTTGCAATTCGCGTGATTGTTGACTCCCCTATCAATTTAGAAAAGGCAGATTGCTGGAAAATATTTAGCATCATTACGGACAAATATCGCTCACATACGAACCGACTTCGCGATTGGCTCAGTCATCCAAAGAGCAATGGTTATAGTGCGCTCCACACAACCGTATTGGGTCCAAAAGGTCGTTGGGTTGAAGTGCAGATTCGGTCCAAGCGCATGGACGATATCGCTGAACGTGGTCTTGCCGCTCACTGGAAATACAAAGCTGGAAGTAAAAACAAACTACCCACACCTCAGGACGTCGCTTTTGAAAACTGGTTAGACACCGTAAAAGAAACCTTATCCAATAGTGATTTAAGTGCTTTGGATTTGGTAAGCGAATTCAGAACAAGCTTATTGGGTGAAGAAATTTACATTTTCACACCCAAAGGCGATGTAAAATCGTTACCTACAGGAGCAACAGCCTTAGATTTTGCCTTTGCGATTCACACGGAGATAGGAATTAGAACCCTTGGAGCAAAGGTCAATAACAAATTGGTTGCGCTTCAGACCGTATTAAAGAACGGAGATATCATTGAGATTTTAACGACAAGTAAAATCCGAATTCAAAGCGATTGGCTTGACATAGTGAAAACGGCGAGGGCCAAATCTAAAATCAGGGAAGCACTAAAAGCGGAAAGAACGCAAAGAGCCAAACAAGGAAAACTACTCTTAGAGCGCCTTTTTAGAAAGCATAAACTTGACCTTTCCGATAGCAATATCAAAAAACTCATGCACCATTTCAAATTCATGGTGAGTGCCGAATTCTTTCATAGTGTTGCAGATGGTCAGATAAGGTTAAATAAGGATTTACTTATTCAAATCATCAAGAAAAAACAGATTGAGGCGACAATAGAACCCACGGAAAACATTGTAACTACACCCACCAAGAAAAAAGGGAAGACCAAATCTGAACAGATTGTTATTGGTGACGATTACGAATCCTCCTATAACCTCGCACAATGCTGTCATCCCGTACCCGGAGATTCAATTTTTGGCTTCATCACTGTTGGTGAAGGCGTCATGATTCACAGAACAACTTGTCCCAATGCCACGAGGTTAATGTCGCAATACGGCTATCGCATTATTCCCGCTGATTGGCGCGGTGATGGTTATCAAAAAGCCTTTGAAACCGCGATTGCAGTAAGAGGTATAGACGATGTGGGTATTGTAAGCAGGATAACCGATATCATTTCCAAGGATATGGAAGTGAATATGAAAAGCATAAATATTTCCAGCAACGACGATGGTACATTTGGCGGAAAAATAGAAGTGATGATATACGATTTGCTTCACTTGGAACAGTTGATTGCAAAAATCAAAGCCACACATAAGTACATTCAAGTGACGAGAGAAGACTAATAAAAAAGGGCAGCCGAATGGCTGCCCTAAAAAATATTTTCAAGTTAGAATTCTTAACCTTCCAAAGCAGCAACACCGCCCACAATCTCAGAGATTTCACGGGTAATGGCAGCCTGACGGGCCTGGTTGTAAGCCAATCGAAGGGCGCGCAACAAATCACCGGCATTCTCCGTTGCTTTATCCATCGCAACCATACGAGCACCATGCTCAGAAGCCAATGAATCCAACATCGAACGGTAGAACAAAGTATTCAAACTTCGTGGAATCAAATCTTGCAAAATGGCAACTTGATCTGGCTCAAAAAGATAATCATTTGATGTAGTAGATTTCTCCAAATTGTCTGCAGGAACAACGGGTAACAATTGCTCGTTCACCAAAATTTGCGTGGCTGCATTTTTGAATTTATTATAGACAACTTCCACACGATCATATTGATCAGCAAGATATGAATCAATAACACTTTGCATTGCGGCAAAAGCCTTTTGTGAATCCAAATTCTGGGTAAGGTTCACCATATCCATATTTACAGAATATCCGTAACGCTTAAGGGCTTCTCCACCCTTTTTGCCCATACACATCAAAGTCACATTACCAGCTTGGTGAGCTGCGGCATAATCGGTATCCAACAACTGACGAACACGTTTAACTACATTGGCATTGAAGGCACCACACAAACCACGATCACTGGTTATAACCAATAATAATACTCTTTTCGCTTCGCGATTTTCAAAGTATCCAGCCAATTGAGCATCATCAGTACTTTCTTGCAAATTGCCCATGATACCCTGTAATTTCTGGGCATAAGGACGCATACGAATGATGGCTTCGCTAGCTTTGCGCAACTTTGTTGCACTCACCAACTTCATCGCTTTCGTGATCTGCTGTGTACTAATGGTAGACGAAATCCTCGCCCGAATCTCTTTCTGGTTAGCCATGGTAATTAATTACGCTGTATAACTCTTGGAAATTTCAGCACAAGCTGCGTTCAATACAGCCTTAACTGCATCGTCTATCACACCTTTGCGCAATGATTCCAAAGTATCTTTATGCTTGGCATCCAAATACTCCAAATAAGCTGCTTCGAACTCACGAATCTTGTTCACTGGAATACTTCTCATCAAGTTTGAAGTACCAAGGTGAATGATTGCTACTTGCTTCTCAACAGATACTGGGCTATATTGAGGCTGCTTCAAAATTTCTACGTTACGCGAACCTTTCTCCAATACAGATTTAGTTGCTGCATCCAAATCAGAACCAAATTTTGCAAAGGCTTCCAATTCACGATACTGCGCTTGGTCCAATTTCAACGTACCAGCCACTTTTTTCATTGACTTGATCTGAGCATTACCACCCACACGAGATACAGAAATACCTACGTTAATTGCGGGACGAATACCTGAGTTGAATAAGTTAGATTCCAAGAAAATCTGACCATCGGTAATAGAAATTACGTTGGTAGGAATATATGCTGATACGTCACCGGCCTGAGTTTCGATAATTGGCAAGGCTGTTAATGATCCTCCACCTTTTACT
>CAJBVU010000078.1 GCA_903959115.1 uncultured Bacteroidota bacterium | reverse complement strand
TGTGTGATCTTCCCAAACGACACAAAGCGTTTTAGATTTTCCAGTGTTAACACACAAAATGGCATCACGCATGAGTTCGGGCGTTGCTTGTCCAAAAGTTGAGTTTAGTTCAGCGTACTTGTTGTAAACATTTGCTTTGAAAGCCTCGATGTAACGATTCACTTCATTTGCTTCTGCTGATTTTCCTTTACACATTCCAAGTTTGCCATCCCAAACATCGGGTTGCACATACCTTTTTGTGAACATAGCTAGCGATTCACCATTGATGGTAATACGCATGTTGATGGGACAGTCTCCATTTTTTGTGGGACGGGATCTGTTGATGTAAAACATCAATCTGAAAGTGGTTTTTGACGACATGTTTTTTTTCTTTAATGGCCCCCCATTTTGAGTACAAATTTGATGACGAAAACTCGAGTTGAAAAACGTCAAAACGAGACAGGACGCGACATTGAGCGACAAACTGTGACGTAATTAGGTTTTTTTTGAATCACGTCACAAGTTGCAAAATAAATGTGTCGTTTTATGGCGTTTAAAGTCGTTTTCAAAGCCACTTTTTCAAAACAAAAAACCCTGATTATCATTGATAATCAGGGTTTTAGCGTATTTCAGTGATGAAATTCAGCGGAGAGAGAGGGATTCGAACCCCCGGACCTGTAACAGTCAACGGTTTTCAAGACCGCCGCATTCGACCGCTCTGCCATCTCTCCAATGAGGGTGCAAAAATACGTCTTCGCATTGTCATTTGCAAAGGATATATCAAAGTTGATGCTTTTTTACCTCGATAAATGCAATTTCAATAACCTGCCTCCAACCAAATCAATGAATGCGAAGACTTTGTTTGGATAATTGGTACACAATTTGACATTCAACGCGAGTATGGAAATCAGAAAGGCATTCTCAACCGCAATCATTGCGATGGCATTATTTTCCTCCCTGTCAGTCAACAACCTCGAGGCACAAAATTTAGAATTTCCCAAAAACATCCCTCGAACGCCCAGCAAACCGCAATTCAATCCGCCTTCCAAACCCACGCAACCCAAACCGTCGACCCAACGACCGCCATCGACCCAAAATCGACCGCGAATACCAATGCCACCATCCAATTCCAATTACCCCTACCCTGTCTATATTCCACAAAATGGGCTACCAAACCGAACCAAATCGAACGGCTCAAGCAGCATGTCGGAGATCATTTATAGCGCGCCATTAAACATACCCGACAAAAACGGCGTCACCCACGTTGCATTTCTCAGCAACCAGCATCAATACAAAATGTACCATTGGCCTCAACCCTTGGTTCAACACGATGCTGGGCTTCTGAAATCGGGCGCCCTGGATACTTTGCGTGCGATGGCTCCCAAGATCGAAAAGTTCGATATCAACCACGCTGAAAAGGCCTTTGAAATCAAAACAAAGACGGGAATCACATTAAAGTTCCCTGAAAACGCTTTTTCCGATGCGATGGGCAACCCCGTTCATGGCAGAGTCCAACTGAGTGTGCAGCACTTTCAAAGCAAGTCAGATTTCGCATCGGCCGGACTTACTAGTAGCACAACCGATGGCCAAGCCCTTGAAAGTGGGGGAATGGTCGATATCAATGCGACTTCAGGCAATGCCGATATCAGAATCGCCGATGGCAAATCCTATAAAATTGAGGGGAATTCAGCGTACAAAGAGGGTTTTGAGACGTTTTATGGCGTTGGCGGCGATCAAACCACCTGGGCCAACAACGTCAACTCAGCGAATGCAATCAACAACGCATCAAACAGTAATGATCAAAACGGAAACACAAAGAAAAACTACACACTTTCCTTGCTACCCATCACCCGATCTAACAGCGGACAGGCAAACCACCTCATAGTAAACGACTTGGGCGATAACATGCCTTTGAGTCAGTGGTTTTATAACAATGCCAAAATCAACAAAGACCTTAAAAAACGCATCAAGGTGGATGGCATTATTTTCCCAGCTAAGTTAACACTCAACAAATCTGGCGACATCACGGATGTTACGCTATTGGACTCGTCACAGGCATCAAATAGTATCATTTCTGAACACTTCGATTACTTCCGAGAGTTGCTCATGTCAGCGCCGGCAGCAAGGTTCAACGACACTTTCGGAATGCCCGAGAGCCTAACGATTCGATTCTCCACCTTAGATGCCAATTTCATTAAAATCAAACAGTTACCCCTCCCTCCAGTTGTCGCCGGAATCGGAAAAATGGCAACAAATAACGACGGAAAGTGGGCATTGGAATCGTATTCAACGCGATTGGTTAACTGCGACCGATTTAGCAAATTCACCAAAAGCGATGACTCGATCACCTATAAAGTTGACCATGCGAGGGCTTTGGTTTTCTTGAATTTTAGTGACATTAATTCCTTGCTGGGGCCATCTACAACCAGACAAGAAAATACGGGATATTCTTATGCGATGCATCAATTCCCACAGGGTTCCAATGCTCGATTGATTGCGATTGTGTACGATCAGCAAGGCTCCGTTCATTTGGAAGTGGCCGATGTTTCTCCAGGAAAATATCACATCGAGAAAACCAGTCGCTATCCGTTTAACCAGCTTACTGTAAGGGCGGCATTTGAAATGATGCCGATGGATTTGTTTCCGGTTAAGAATTAATCGCGGGGTTTGAAGCGCGTAAACGGCTTTGCAGGACCGGCGGGTTTTGGCTTAGGCGCATCATTTGAAGGCTGATCTCTGCGATCATTCCTTGCAGGTGATCCGGAGTTCGAATCTTTGCGAGCAGGTGCAGAAAAACTTGAATCGTTTCGAGCAAATCCAGAGGATTTTGCATCGTTTCTAAGATTCGCCTTCTTCCTTGCCACACGCTGATTGCCGTTATTCCCATCATTATAAAAAGGCTTGGCATCATTGGCCTCGGCCACGTGGGTACCTGGCAAATATGGATGACTCGTCTCCACAGGAATTTCCTGTTTAATCAACTTCTGAATGTCCTTGATGAATGGCACCTCCTCGCGATCTACAAACGACCAAGCGACACCACTGTTACCCGCCCTACCCGTCCGTCCGATGCGATGCACATAGGTTTCAGGGATATTTGGAATTTCATAATTGATCACATGCGTTAGCTCGTCGATGTCGATTCCACGCGCCGCAATATCTGTAGCAACCAACACCCTAGTGGTGCGATTTTTAAAGTTCGATAAGGCGGTCTGACGTGCATTCTGGCTCTTGTTCCCATGAATGGCTTGGGCAGTAATATCTAATTTCACCAAATCCTTCACCACTTTATCGGCCCCGTGCTTTGTGCGAGTAAAGACCAAAACCGAAGGAATTTCTATGGCAGAAGAATCCAACAAATGGCGCAACAAGAAGCGCTTGTTCTTCTGGTCCACATAAAACAATTGCTGCGTTACCTTTTCGGCTGTGGTTGAAACCGGCGCCACAGAAACACGAACAGGATTTACCAGGATATTCTGACTCAACTTAACGACTTCAGCCGGCATTGTCGCCGAAAAGAATAAGGTCTGACGTTTTGTTGGCAATTTCGCAATCACCTTTTTTACATCATGAATAAAGCCCATATCCAACATCCGATCGGCCTCATCAAGAACAAAAAACTCAACATTTCGCAAATCAATAAATCCTTGTTGCATTAAATCCAACAAACGACCTGGTGTGGCTGTCATAATTTCAACGCCACGTTTGATTGCATCTACTTGGGGATTCTGACTCACACCACCAAAAATAACGGCATGGCTGATTTTCACATTGCTGGAATACGCTGCAATGCTTTCATCAATTTGCAATGCCAATTCACGGGTGGGGGTTAATATCAACGCTTTTATCGTTCTACGGTCACGGGTAGACGACATCAAATTTTGAATAATCGGGATTGAGAAGGCCGCTGTTTTACCTGTTCCTGTCTGTGCCGTTCCGAGAATATCGTTGTGGGCTAAGGCAGCAGGGATGGCTTGGGCTTGAATGGGTGTTGGGGTGGTATACCCTTGTGCGGAAAGCGCGTCGATAATAGGCTGCGCAATTCCAAGTTGAATGAACTGTTCCAATACTACAAAGGTAGGCAATGCAAAAGGATTCCCACCCAGTTGTTCCAACAACCCGTTAAATAGAAATCAAATGGGCATTAAGAACCCAAAAGTCGAGTTTTCAACTCCGTATTTCTCCAAACTGCAACGATCCAAACAATGGCTAAGATTACACAAGGAGCCATTAATGGCTGAGCGTTGGTATAATGCGTTGCGATAGCACCTCCCATATAGGCCGTCAACAACAAAGTACCCAATACGCTGGTGCGAGGTAATAAAAACAAAATAGCACTTAGAATTTCGATGATCGCCAAATTCTTTGCCATGGCAGCTGTTAAGCCTTGACTTTCCATTTGTGCCAACGCATCGGCAGGCAAATTAAACTTCATAACACCACTCATTAAAAAAACGGCAGCTACCAATCCGGTAGCAACCCATTGTACAATATTTTTGGTTTTATCTGTCATAGTGCCGCAATAATAAATAGATTTTTCGACATTTGTTGCAACAAGCAAAACAAAGGCAATAAGATATTTGCATCAACCACAGCAATTGCGCAAATTTGAATTATGCATAATCCATCGCAACTCACGAGCATAGAATCCCGTAACCAAGCCTATCACGAAAGCCAAGAAAACCCTGAAGAATTCTGGGGCCATGTTGCGGATCAATTTACTTGGAAACGCAAATGGGATCGTGTTTTGGATTGGAATTTCGAGGAACCCAACGTGCGGTGGTTTGATGGGGCGAAGTTGAATATTACGGAAAATTGCTTGGACCGACATTTGCCTACGCGTGGGGATGATATTGCATTGATTTGGGAATCAAACAGCCCAAACGAAGAGAGCAAAAATTATACGTATAAAGAGTTGCATGAGGCCGTTTGCGTCTTTGCCGAAGCACTCAGAAAAGGTGGCATCAAAAAAGGAGATCGCGTTTGCATCTATATGGGTATGGTCCCCGAATTGGCGATTGCCGTTTTGGCCTGTGCCCGAGTGGGTGCCATTCATTCCGTGATATTTGGTGGATTCAGTGCCCATAGCGTCGCCGATAGAGTGAACGATGCGCAAGCCACCGCCATCATTACCTGCGATGGGGCCTATCGCGGCGCGAAGGACATTCCGCTCAAAGCCATCATCGACGAGGCAATTCAACATTGCAATAGCGTAAAAACGGTTTGGGTTCACGAGCGAACCAACATCAAAATTGAGCTAAAAGAAGGGCGCGACATCCTCTGGAAAAAGGCCATCGAATCAATAAATATCGAACAAGCGCTTGGCATACCCGCCGAAACGATGGACGCGGAAGACCCCCTCTTTATTTTGTATACCAGTGGATCAACAGGCAAACCCAAAGGCGTGGTGCATTCCTGTGGAGGCTATATGGTTTGGACCCATTATACGTTTACCAACGCTTTTCAATACAAACGGGGCTGGGTGCATTTTTGTACGGCCGATATCGGCTGGATCACAGGCCATAGTTATATTTTGTATGGTCCGCTTACCGCTGGGGCCACCACCTTGCTCTTCGAAGGCATCCCCACCTACCCCAATCCCGATCGTTTTTGGGAGATTGTAGAAAAACACAACGTCAATATCCTCTATACCGCACCTACCGCCATTCGAAGCTTGATGAGCGCCGGAAACGACTGGGTAATGAATCACAAAATGCCATCGCTAAAAGTCCTTGGCACCGTGGGCGAGCCCATCAACGAAGAAGCTTGGCAATGGTATCACAAAATGGTGGGAAAAGGCAAATGCGAAATCGTAGACACTTGGTGGCAAACCGAAACCGGCGGCGTCCTAATCACCAACCTGGCCGGGGTAACACCGAGCAAACCCACCTATGCCACCCTACCACTACCCGGCGTTGAACCGCTTTTAGTGGATGAAAATGGCAAAGAAATTTTTGGCAATAACGTATCGGGGAATCTTTGCATTCGCAAACCATGGCCTGGGATTTTACGAACCACATGGGGCGATCACGAACGTTGCAAGCAAACCTATTTTAGCACCTATCCGGGGCTGTATTTTACGGGCGATGGGGCGCTGCGCGACGAAAATGGATTTTATCGCATCACCGGCCGTGTTGACGATGTACTCAATGTCAGTGGGCATCGCATCGGCACGGCTGAAGTTGAAAACGCCATCAATTTACATACAGGGGTTATCGAAAGTGCCATTGTTGGCTATCCGCACGACATCAAAGGTCAAGGCATCTATGCATTCGTGATTTACCAGG
>CAJBVU010000077.1 GCA_903959115.1 uncultured Bacteroidota bacterium | reverse complement strand
TTGGTGATTTGTTTATTGGTAAAGATTTTACTGGTTCTATTGACGATGTTATCATTTTTAATAAAAAACTGTCTCAATCTGAAGTAGATCTTCTTTTCAATTTGACCACTTGTTGTGAAAAGTGATGGATGCTTGAAGATGCCCGCATGCAAGTGAAAATGCGCTGGTGAAGTTATAATATACCCAATTTTTGCCAGATTTCCTAGGGTTACGTGTGCCCAAAATGGGTTGTCAAACCTCCCAAAGCGTGCAGCGCGGTTGGTCCAAGAAGCGGGTTGGCCACGGGGTGTTGGCATCGTCATCGTGGCGTGCGTAACGGATTTGATAAAAATCGCACAGGTGTTTGAAGTTGTAATGTTGGGGCGTTTCTATCAATGGCATGAGGTCCTCCACCGCGGTAGGTCCGCCAATCCAGTTGAATATCTGTCCGCCACGGTTGTTCAATAACACCACACTGAAATTCTTTGGCAGCTCGGCTGTCCATAAGGCATGGGCATCGTAAATCGCAGAAATATCGCCCAGTAAAGCCACGCAATGTATGGTTGGATTTGCCATCGCATAGCCCACAGCCGTGCTTAAGGAGCCGTCGATCCCCGAAGTGCCTCGGTTGGCAAACAATGATGCTTGGGAACTGCCCGACCAGGAGGCGTATCGCACCGACATAGAATTGCCCAATTGGATCACAAACCGATCGTCGCAAGTAGACAGGATGTTTTTGACCACGGCAAACTCGCGCTGATACAACTCAGTTATGCGGTTTGGAAGTGCATCGCCCACAGTGGATAGGGACTCGTCGACCCAGTTCTGCCAGAGGTTGAGGTAGCCGGTAAGAGGTTTTGTATTGGATTGTTGAATCGTGTTTGGATCAGTTGATGTCGTTCCTTGCTCGATTAGAAGCTCCGCATCTTGCAAGGCCTGGTCTAGGGCGAATAGGGCATCCACTTCGTGGTGAAGGCAATGCTCGGGGTTGGTTTGAAAGGGATCGCCCACGGGTGCTTGTAAGGGCGAAATGTGGATGTGTTTTTTGGGTTTGTTGGCTTTGAGCCACTGTTTGAGCGGCTTCGAAACCACGCCCATACCGAGGGTGATGAGGACATCTGGACGGAAATCGCTGTGATTGGGGGTGTGATTGAGCATCGCAAGGTCCCATTGTTGAAGTCCAAACGGGTGTTGTTGCGATACGATATCGGTGAGGATGGGCAAGCGGTTTTGGAGTGATTCCAGGGCCAGCGAGAGTTCGGGCTGGGGGTGATGCATGCCCACCACAATGAGGATGCGGGGTTGTTGTGAGTTGGTATGGCTCATCCATTGCTCGGCCAGGGTTTGATCAACCGGCGGGGGCGTAGGGTGGTGGATGAGAAAGGGTTGTGTGGGTGTGATGTGCTGAAACGGTTTGTCAACATCGGCATAGATGGGGTCGCGCAAGGGTACGTTGATGTGTACGGGTCCTGGCACGGGGTATAAAGTCTGGGCGATGGCTGCCTGCACCGTGGTTTGGAGCGATAAAAGGGCCGAGGGCAGGTCTTGGGTGGGCGCGATGACGGGCAGGTTGAAATTGCCTTGTGTGTGGGGTTGGAAGAGATTGTTTTGGTGGATGGTTTGTCCGTCCCATTGATCGATGAGTTCTGGGGGGCGGTCTGCGGTGAGAATGAGCATTGGGATGCGCTGGTAATAGGCTTCACACACGGCTGGGTATAGGTTGGCGGCGGCTGTACCGGAGGTACAGATTACCCCTACGGGGTAACGCGGGCCCTGGGCTGCGCCCAGGGCCGCAAACGCCGCCACCCGCTCATCGGGAAAACTGTGCAAATCAAACCCGCCGTGTTTCACCATCGAAGCCACCAACGGGGCGTTGCGGGATCCAGGACTCACCATCCACCGCGTAACGCCCGCATCCGCCAACAAACACGCCAAAAAATCCAACTTGATCTTGCTGCTGGCTTGTTCGGTGTCAGGGATGTGAAAGTCTGCCTCGTTCTTGCTATTCATGTCAATGGAACAATTTGGGAGTGATTGTGTGGTACTCTCGCTTAT
>CAJBVU010000076.1 GCA_903959115.1 uncultured Bacteroidota bacterium | reverse complement strand
GTCGTGTGCTCTTCCGATCTGAGTCATGGTTTTTTGGTTTGGGCGGGCCGGCCCACCGCGCCGGCCCTCATGAACCTCGCCTGGCAATCAGAATTCATGTGGGACGGTGCCATCAAACATTTGGATCTGCAATCACTAGCCCCGCTCACGCATCGCACAGAAATGAATATGTCGCTCGATTCGATTTTGTTATTCCTCAAAAGCGATCCGGATTACAAACGCGCATTTGGTCGTTATGAAATTAGTATTCCCAATATGCTAAAGGCTTTTGCGCAGTTCGAGTTGACATTAATCAGTCGGGGTTCTCGTTATGATTCGATGAAGCGAAGGCAAGTTGTTTTCACCGACCAAGAACTTCGCGGGTATACGCTGTTTCAAAAAAATTGCGGGGTTTGTCATTCCGAGCCCCTGTTTTCAAAACCCGGCACCTTTGCCTCAAATAGTTTGCCGGTGGATCCAATCCTCAACGACAAAGGTGTTGTCGAAATTTCGGGCAAGTCCGAAGATGAGTTTTTATTTAAGATTCCATCGCTGCGAAATGCGGAGGTGACGTACCCGTATATGCACGACGGGCGGATGAAAACGCTGACGGAGGTGGTGAAGTATTATTCGGATCGCACATTGTTGTTACCGAATGCTTTGGGGGGCGGACAGCATGTGATTGCATTGAATTCGAAGGAGAGGGTGGATGTGGTGGCGTTCTTGATGACGTTAACTGATCCGGGGTTTTTGCAAAATCCATCGTTCCAGGAACCGCGTTGATTGTCGAGGTTGTTGTTTAGATATAATTTGTTGCCCAAAAGGATTCTCGGTTAAAAGTGGTCAGATTTAGGATAGTTGCTCGCTGGAGGCATCGACCAATTCCTCATCAATCAAAACATCGAAATAAATTGCATCGAATTGCGAAGGGATTTCAGATTTTTGTCGTCTTATGACCCGTATGAAAAAATTACTTTTATTCGCTTTTGCTGCGTTTTTGATTTCTGAGACTGTGGCACAAACCGACCCCGCCATCGTGAATTGGATTCAGAACACCACGAATATCAAGGGACGACATTATGTGAAGGGCAACTCAACCCCGGTGAATGATGCGGTTTTGGCGAATGTTTTGAAGGTTCAGTATTCTACGGATTGGGTTTATGTTTCCACCAATGGGATCCCATCGTATATCACAGGACCTTTTTTGGACGGAAATCCGAGTTTGGCATCGTCGCAAAATGCGATTTTTAAGATATCGTTGAAGCCAGTGAAAAATACTGGAACCCCCACGAATACTACGGGCGGGAATATTGGAATTTTCATGAATGGCGTGGCGTTGTTTGATTATCGCGACGGGGTGAGTTGGAGCAATGCACAGCAGGCTTTGAAGGGTGGACCTTTGATGGGTATGGGCGATAACGTTTGGAACCGTGATGCGGTGGTGGGCGAGCGATTGGGTTTTGACTGCGCAAAAGGTCATCCCGCCATGGGCAATTACCATCATCACCAAAATCCTTCAGCGTTTAGCTTGGATCGCAAGGTGATTTCTACGGTTTGCGATTTATATGCTGCCGATGGGCTGTATGTTTTGGACAGCACCAAGCATTCTCCATTGTTGGGGTACACTTACGATGGATTTCCGATTTATGGCGCCTTTGGATATAAAAATGCCGATGGTACGGGTGGGATTACTCGTATGAAGTCGAGCTTTTTCTTGCGCAATATCACTGATAGAACCTTATACGCCGATGGTACCGATGTGATTGATGGTCCGGCGGTGAGCACAACGTATCCATTGGGTTATTTCCGTGAGGATTATGGCTATATCGCGCCAAGTGCTTCTCAGCCGGATTATTTGGATGAGCACAACGGGAGATTTTGTGTGACGCCTGAATATCCAAAAGGAACATATTGTTATTTCGCGACCGTGGATGCCAATTGGAATTCGGCGTATCCTTACATCGTAGGGCCTACCTTTTACGGGGTTAGAACGCCAGCAAAAGTGACCGCAGTAACAGAGACGGTGAGCACTTATTCCCCGAGTACTTCTTTGGTGATGGGAAAAGAAATGCCAAAGATTTCTATCATGCCAAATCCAGCATCTGAGGTATTGGCGGTTCAGATTTCAAACGGTCAGCAGCAAGATGTGAAGGTGGAATTGATCGATTTGCAGGGAAGAATCGTAGTGGTGCAATCCATTTTTGCGGGTAGTACAATGGCACATTTTGATGTCAGAAAGCTATACGGTGGCGACTATTTGGTGCGCATTTTTACACCCCAGGGGTCGTTTGTGGAGCGTGTTGTGATTCTGAAGGACTAAGGTTTCTTTGTCACTATTTGGCGTGAAATTACAGTGTTTTCGGGGTCAAAGAGGGCGAATACATACTGCCCGGTAGGTAGGTTTTTGATGGTTTCATCATTCAAAATGACTTGGCCAAGTGTTTTGTTTCCTCGATTGTCATTGCTTAGGCTCTTGATCAACTGTCCAGCGATATCGTAGATTTCGATTCTGGAAATGGCGCTGGCGCTTTCAATTACAAAATGGCTATTGAACGGATTGGGGTAAATGTAAATTTCGGGTTTTTGAATTTCTGAGGTTTTGCTACTAGGCGATGTCGTTCCGCCGCGAACGGCCCAAACAGAATGGGTGGCTGTTTTGACATCATAGGTAGTGATGCCGAAATTGTTGTCGAGGTACCACGCTTTCGTTGTTTGATTGGGTAGGCTAGTCGACGACCAATATTTGGTGATGGTTACGCCGGTAAACGATGTGTTATTGACAGAGGGTTGGACTTTGGTTTCATCGCTGAGGCTTCTGATTTCTTTGATGTTTGGCAAACGCCAGTCGCTGTTTCCGCCGAGGTTCAGACCTTCACAATAGAGAATGGCATCTTCCCAACTCAAAGCGGTTGAGTTGATGGCTTTTTCCCAAGTGAGGTCGGTGAGTTGGTCTAAGACAGTCCCATCGCCATTGTCGAGGAATCTTGTGGTGATCGTTATACTATTTTGGTTTTCTCTTACGCAGCGGGCGTGGATTTTTTTTGTTCCACCGGCAGAAATGGTTTCTGTTTTTGAGTGGTTTCCGATGCCGGCGCCGGCGTTGGTGACCCAAGCTTTTGTGGCGTCGTTGGCTTGAACGGCAGATGTCCACCAGTACTCTGCTCCTGTTTTGGTGAAATATTTAGAATCCAGTGCTGGATTTGGAGTTTGGAGGTTGAGTATGGTAAAAGCTTCATCGGGGTGGGGCAATCGCCAATCGGTGTAAGCGCCCAATGTGAAGGTATCGCAGTAGTTTTTTGAATTGTCGAATAGCATCTCACCACCATCGGCTTGTTGCCACATGAGGGTGGTAATTGAGTCTACGACGATGCCATTTTTGACGCTAAATTTTTGCGGGTTGATAGAATAGTCGTTGTCTTCCCCGAAGGTGTTGGTATAGGAGGTATTTTGGCCGGTATCTGGCAGTTTTTTGATGGTTCTAACAACGGATTGGGCGATGTTGGTTTGGGGGAAAAGGGTGGCCACGGCGATTGCGGTGATAAAAGAAATTTTCATTTATGGCAGTATAAACTTGATTGTGAGGGCGTTGCCATTGGAAGTTTTTGCTTTGTAGAAATAAGCGCCGGGGGCCCAATTTGCTGCGTTGATGGCTTCGGGGTTGCTTGCATTGAGTTTGGCGGAGGTTTGGCGAATGGCTTCTGTTGTTACCGGACTTCCTGATGCATTGTTATTGATGAGGTTGGAATTGTGTTGATACACTTTGGCTCCGTTGATGTTATAGACGGCGGATTCTGTTATGGAGATGGGGTTTGAGCTGGAAATGGATTGCAGTGTAATTTGTTTCTCTTGAGAAATGACGATGCGAAATGGGCTGTTGGCCGCGCTGATATTTTTATTGCCGACGGTGAGTTTGCAGAGTGCTTGTCCTTTGTAGTTGCTGGTGGTTGTTCCGGCGGGGGTGATGAATTTGAAGGTATAATCACCGTTGGCGGTCCAACTGTAATCCACGGTATCTTTTTCGGCGCCGAGGGTGTAGGTGAGTTTGAAACCCATACCATTGGCGTAGGGGTGATTGTGAGTGATGGTAGCTCCTTTCAACGGGGTTAGAGCAGGCCGCACGCCGTTGGCTGCGGCCTGCGGGATGATTTGTAGGGTTGCATCCTCGGTGACCTCACCCACCATGTTGCCGATCATATATGGCGCTGCACTGCTGCTATGGTAGTGATAAACGCCATCACTTCCGTAATGACCATGGTTGGCATCGAGGGTTTTCATTGCAGTTCCGTCGGGTTCTTTGCTGCCATAAATCGCAAAACCGTCCAATGCAAAAGCCACTGGTGATGTTAACGGAACTTTATTGTAAAGCACATTGGGCGCAATGTGATAATGGTAATCATCGGCCCTACCACTGTGACCACCATATTGATCGAGCTGGCCATCCAAAAATGCATCAACGCCGGTATTTGTGTAGGGATTGAAAATTGCAATTCCATTCACTGCCAAAGCAATGGCACCACGTAGGAAGTGGTTTTGATTGACGG
>CAJBVU010000075.1 GCA_903959115.1 uncultured Bacteroidota bacterium | reverse complement strand
TGAGAACTGTGGACTCTTGAGACGATTTTTTAGTTTGCTTTTAGTTGCGGTGGGATTAATGACCACGGGATTATCGCAAGTGCCCAAAATTGGTACGGATTCCACGTTGGATGTTGCAACTTGGAATATTGAATGGTTTGGCGATAGTTTGAATGGCCCGAGCAATGAGGTTACCCAATTAAAAAATGTGACGGAAGTGATTGCCTCTATGGATATGGACATCGTCGCGTTGTGCGAGGTCTCGAATCCGGGGTATTGGCAAAAATTGCAAAACAATTTAACCGATTATGGTGCGGTAATTACCACTTATACTCAAACTCAGAAAACGGCATTGTTGTATCGCAAATCCATGTTTAAGTTGTTGTATAGTAAGTCGATTCTGCTTGCCTATGACTACGAATTTGCGAGCGGTCGTTTTCCCTTGGAAGTTGCCCTGGAAACACAATGGGGAGCGAAGAAAGATACGGTTTATTGTTGGGTGATTCATTTGAAAGCCAATACAGGAACTGCGGCTGATAAGTTAGCATCGTACGACCGCAGGGCAAAAGCGGCAGAGGAGTTAAAGAAATATTTAGACCCAAAAAAGCGATTGAAAGGTTGGGTTTTGGGTGATTGGAACGATGATTTGGATGTTTCTATTGTTAGTGGTAAGGCGAGTCCATTTTTGGCGTGGCGAAACGATACCAACTATGTTTTTCCAAGTTATCGACTCACACTAGCAAAGCAAAAGAGCACGGCGAACTACTCTGAAATGATTGATCATATGTCGTGTTTGCCGGCAATGAAACCCAATTGGCTTCTCAATCAAAGCGGCGTGATGGTGGGCGATGCCTACATTGGTAGTTATCGCCTAAACACATCGGATCATTACCCAGTTTGGGCGAAGTTCTCGATGGATTTTAAAGCGCTAGACTTTCTAGGCACTGATGCGCCAATGATTGCTATACCTTTTGTTTATTGGAACGGCTTGCGATGGGAAATTGCCAGAGATTATACTGCATCGCCAATATCTGCATGTGATTCAAAGATTTACGATCTATCGGGCAAGCTCATTTTTTCTGGTCGTATCGAGGATTTTATTCCCCAATCAGAGGGTGTGAATTATCTGCAAATAGTGCGCAGCAATGGCGAAATATTCCAGCAAATTTTGGTTCGATAATAAGAAAATTCGTCTCGTGGAAGTTGGGAATAGAATAATATCCTCCCGACGGGCAATTACTCTTTTACGAATTTCACAACAATCGGTTGGCTGAATCCTTTTTGGATAACCGACAGGAAATACAAGCCCGTTTTTAGGTTAGAGATGTCGATGGCTTTGCCTTCCTCCGGCTGTGGGAGCATCATCGCCGTTGCACCATTGGGTTTTGTGATTTTGACATAATACACTTCGCTCCAATTAAAATTGGTATTCAAATACAGCTTGTCGTTGGCTGGATTGGGGAAAATCGAAACGGTTCCGGTGGGCGTTTTTTGAATTTCACTTTGATTGTCGGTCACCAAAAACTGTCCCATCATGCCTTCATCTTCATGTAAGGAAATGTGGCAGTGGTACATAAATGGATGACTAGCATCTGCGAAATCATCAAATTTGGCAATGAATCTAACGGTGGTGTTGGGTTTAACGAGAATCACATCTTTCCAACCGGCTTGTTCGGCTGGTGGGGCTACTCCATTGATAGTGAGAATATTAAATTCAACGTCGTGAATATGAAACGGATGTGCAAATCCCGATGTGCTTTTGATCTGCCAAATTTCTGTATTGTTGAGGGGGACAGTATAATTGTTAAAACCATATTTGAATAATTTGTGATTTATCACAAATGCGTTTGGACCTAAAATACCAGGAAGCCCAGTACTGTCATTCATGCTTAAGTATCGGGTCACCTTTGCATCTGCCGCCTTGGGATAAATGTTGCTGACCAAAGTAGTAGGTACTGTTTTGATTTCGTTGGCGGAAAGGGCATTGATAATATTGATATGCAACAGATTGAAATCTTTCTTTCCGATGGCACTGGCGAAGGGTCCGTTGGGAAAATTTTCACCGCCGGGAATGTTGTTGGCCAAAGTAGAATTAAATGCTTTGAAATCGAGTGTTTGTCCGGCTGTCATTCCTGTAAGGTTCACCAAAATCTCTACTCGCTCACCGGCTGAAAGTAGGAATCTTTTGAGCGTTGTGGGGGTGCTCAATAGTCCGCCGTCTGAGCCGATGACGTAGAAGTCGCGGTTATCGCTGAATCCAATATTAAACGATCGTTCGATGGCGGCATTTAAGATTCGGAATCGGACCATTTGCGCGGGTAGACTGAACTGCGCACGCAGCACACCATTTGTCATTGCAGAATCGCCATAGGGCACTGACTTGAATTGGTTGGCGGTGGTAAAACTGCGATCGGTTAGAACCAATGGGATATCGTCTACGCCATATTTTCTCGGTAATTTTAGCGCCGCTTCGGCACTATCTCTTACGATGATTAACCCGCCAATTCCTTTGGTGATTTGATCCATTGTCATCTCGTGTAGGTGAGGATGAAACCAATAGGTCCCTGCTTGATTTTTCATCTTCCAATAGGGCCTCCAAGTGGTGTTGGGTGGAATCAGTTGGTATGGGCCACCGTCCATCACTGCGGGTAAATGCATTCCGTGCCAGTGAAGCGTGGTAGTATCGTTGAGTTTGTTTAATACATTCATCCGCACGGTATCGTGTTTTTGAATGATTAGGGTTGGTCCCCAAAATTTGCCGTTGATGCCAGCGGTAATGGTTTGTTGACCTTTTACAATTTGACTAAACGTATCCTTGATTACCAAATTAAAGGATTTCCCTGAGAGTGTATCTGGAATCCAGAGGTTGTTATATTGGGCTGAAATCAAATTGGTGAGGAATAATCCGAGACCAATGAGAATGAGTTTTTTGGAATTCATACGGGCAGTTTGACGAGAGTTTTTGGGTTTTCCTTCGCAAACGCTTGGGAAGATTGGCAAATTAAGGCACTTCGTGTTATTTTTACACTTTATGCAATTGCAAAAATTCCTATTCAGTGTTGTATTTTTATTTGGGTCGTCATGCTCGATGCTTGCCCAGGTTTCAATCGATAATAGTTCTTTGGGTTTGGCCCAGATGATTACGTTGCAGCCCGAAAAGACATGGGTTTGGCTCAATGGCTTTTATCCGTACGTCTCTGAGATCGATAGTATTACGATGCCTAGCGGGTCGCCAAGTGCTCAAAACCATTTAAAGTATCAATGGGACAGAAGTCATGGCAATTGTGATTCGATGCAATTGTGGTGGGAAGGGGATGACTATGGCAAATCCACTGCCCTGCAGTACTTTAAAATTTGGTCGAAAGGGAAATCGTTAACGGTTCCGGTTAGAAAATCAGAAAAGCGGCTCAGGGAATTTCGCTGGACGACATCGAAAGGAAAATACGCATCGGTGAAAGTTAAGGGGACGTTTAACGCGTGGAATCCGAACAATTTGGTTTTACGATGGGAAGACGATGCAACAAAACCTGGCCAGGGCGCTTGGATAGGAAAAACATGGGTGGGTCCTGGAAGTCATCAGTATGTTTTTGTGGTGGATTATGCAAAAGTGCAAAAGGAAATTCGCGACCCTAACAATACAGATTCTGTGGGCAACGGGATGGGTGGATTTAACTCTACGTTTTTGGTTGAATCCTGCAATTTGCAGATTGAAACATCATATACGAGTCCATTGCCCAGTGATTTTTGGAACGGCAATTTACCTACCGAGATATATGTGAGTACAAGGTTTTCTGCGGGCATCGGTAAAGGAGATTACAATAGTGTTTTGGCGATGTGGCAGAATCAGAAATTGGAGGTGGGATTGGGTGAGCACGACAGTCAATTGGATTTAGATATTTTGAAAATCGTGGTGCCAAAAGAGGCGTTTTCAGGAGGAAGGATGGCATCGGAACTTTCCAATACTTTTATTAGGGTTTGGATTGGGTCTTCTGAAGGGGTAAGCAACGAAGTGTTGGTTCCTTTGGTTGGTGGCAGGGTGATGTTTGATCCGGCGAAATTCATGGATAGAAAAGACCCACATCGCATGATTATGTACAATCCGATGATTGATCGTTTTGTGGATGGAAACAAAGAGAACAATCGACCTTTGAACCGGCCTGATGTGGACCCCAAAGTGGATTTTTATGGTGGTGATGTGGTGGGTATCAGCAAGAAAATTGAGGAGGGGTATTTTAATAATTTGGGTATTAATACGATATGGATTTCGCCGGTGGTGAAAAATCCTGAGGGGCCTTATGGGCAGTGGACGAAGACGCCGAAAACGAAGTTTAGTGGCTATCATGGCTATTGGCCGGTGTCGCTTCGCGCCACCGACCCCCGTTTCTGCACCGAATCGGAACTCAAACAAATGATTGATATCGCCCACAAACATCACATCAATGTCTTTTTGGATTATGTGGCACATCACGTTCATGAAGAGCACCCCCTCGTGAAGCAAAAACCCAATTGGTTTACACCGCTTTATCTCCCCGATGGAAGTAAAAACACGGAGCGCTGGGACGATTGTCGACTTACAACATGGTTCGATGACTTCATGCCCACCTTCAATTATTTTAAGCCGGAGGTGGTTGACGCGATGACGGATTCCGCTTTGTGGTGGTTCAAGAATTTCGACATCGATGGATTTCGACATGATGCCACAAAACACATCCCGGATCCCTTTTGGCGTTCGCTTACCTATAAGCTAAAAACTGAGGTCGCTTTGCCCAACCATCGACCCTATTATCAAATTGGAGAAACCTACGGAAGTCCAGAATTGATTAGCAGCTACTTGGGATCAGGTACCTTGGATGCCCAGTTTGATTTTAACATGTACGATGCCGCAGTCATGGCGTTCAAAGGCCATGGTTCCTGCAAGAATTTGGCGCAAACGTTAAACGATAGCAAAAAATGGTATGGCGCCCACCACACCATGGGAAATGTGAGCGGAAACCAGGATAAACCGCGGATTATCTCTTTGTTGGATGGTAGCATCAAGGACGGCGAAGACACCAAGCAAGCGGGTTGGGATCGCGATATTCAGGTGAACACTGCGAAAAGCGAATCAACCAATTCGGCAGCACAATCTGCGGTTGAGGACGATAACATTCACGCGCACATGAATCCTACCTCGCCCAAATTGTCCGTGCAACCCGCCTACCTATCCGTCTTAAATATAATGGCCTTTAATATGTCGATTCCGGGAATTCCTGTCATCTATTACGGCGATGAAATTGGCATGCCCGGCGCCAACGACCCCGATTGTCGTAGAATGATGCGCTTTGATCAAGGCATACAATCCAACAGTGATGTTTCTGTGGCTGTTACGGATATGTCGGTAGACGAATTATTGGCCGGTAGGAATAGCGGTTCTGTGGTGGCCAAAACTCCTGGGGCAAAGGCAATGACCGGCAAAACGCAACTGGGTCTCTCAGAACAGGAAAGAGAATTGCGCACATGGATTTCTCAGTTGATCAATTTCCGAAATACCCATTTGGCACTGACCTATGGCGATATGGAAGTGTCGGCCCTGGGCGATGATTTGCTCATCATCAAACGCAAGTATTTTGGTGAAATCGTTTACGCAGTTTTCAACCGAAGTACGGAAAGCAAAACGGTGGAATTGTCGTTTAGTGACGTTGCGAATTTCACAAAAACCAAAAACGGAAAATCCTATCTCGGCATTGTTGGCGCGGTGCATACGTTTAATGATTCGCCATTGATAACCGACGATGTAAATACATACACCGTGGTAATTCCGGCGGGTGGATTTGAGTATATTTACAATTGAGGGTTTACGCCAACGTAACGACGGTTATTTCGGGGTATATACCCATTCTACCGGGGTATCCGAGGTATCCAAATCCGCGATTCACGTATAAATGTTGGTCGTTTTCGGTGTAAAGATCCAGCCATTCTTTGTACACGTATTTCACTGGACTCCAGCGATAAAATTTGCTGTCGATGCCGAACTGCATGCCATGGGTATGACCCGCAAAAGTGGCAGCGATATCTGTCTGTTTTCCAACCACCTGCGCACGCCAATGGGAAGGATCATGGCTTAATAGCAATTTAACGGAATCTTGAGGGGCGTTATGCAGTGCTTTTTTGAGGTCGCCGTATTTGGGGAAGTTGGCTTTTGAGCTCCAATTTTGTATACCTACGATGCAAAGTTTTTCGCCGTCTTTTTCGATAATTCGATGTTCGTCCATGAGGATATCCCATCCCATTGCTTTGTGATGACCGATGAGGTCGGATAGGTTTTTTTCTTTGGCTTGGGGGGTTGGCCACGGGACATAATCTCCATAGTCGTGGTTTCCAAGGGTGGAGAAGACGCCTAGTGGTGCAGTGATTTGTCCAAAAAGGTCCATCCAAGGAACAATTTCATCGGAGCGATCATTTACCAAATCTCCCGTGAAGAATACCATATCGGCTTTTTGCTCATTCACCAATTTGATACCAGCGGCAACGGCCTCGCGGTCCCAAAAACTGCCTGAGTGGATATCGGACAATTGCACAATCTTTAGTCCTTGGAAAGCTTTGGGAAGACCGGCAATTTTAATCGTTTTTCTATGAACGGTATAGTTATGGGCGCCTTTGAAAATACCCCAAATGGCAGTGCCAATGAAAGCGGCTCCGATGCCTAAGCCGGTGTATTGCAAAAACTTTAAACGATTGATTCCACTGGGCTGGTCGGGCGCCGAAGGGATGTCGGTAAAAAAGTACTGATATATCCATCGAAACAAACGAATCAAATCGTCGATGAGTAGGAAAAAGACCCAGAAAATTTTGGCGATGACGATGGCAAAAACAACAGCAGAAATCAATTTTGTGGCTGCCGGCGACAACATAACAAATTGGAATCGAACCAATACAAAGAATACAAATACAGCGCACCCATAGCCCCAGTAGCTCCATTTTAGAACGCTTTTAGCCTTGTTGCTCCAATGTGGTGTGATTGTTTTGACACCTTGCCAAACGTATGTGTCAATGGCTAAAAAGAAGAGCGTAAAAAACAGGAAACCGATGATTTGTTGTTTGAACATTTGTGTGGATTGGCGTATTAGACCGCAAAGATAGATTGAATAACAAAAGATATGCTCTATTGTTCGATAAAGACAAATGTGGAGCCGTTGAATTGGAAGGAAAATCACGACTTTTTTTGTAGGTTTGAAACATGCGTATTTTTGGAATTCGGGTATTGTCTGAAGTTGCTAATAGCAAATTTGTTAACGGATTGATATGTCTGTCAGTATGTTGCACTTCGGTGTTGTTAACTGCCCAAAAGAAAGGCACTTCGGCCGGTCCAATTCCGGTGGTTCCGCAGGGGCTAACGGCTGTGATGGATTTTATTCCCAAGCGAAATTTGGGTCCTGGTGCAATGAGTGGTCGTGTGACCGCTTTGGCGATGCCCAGAAAAGGGGCTTTGGAGTCGGTGAATCGCAATGTAATCTACGCAGGAACGGCCAGCGGTGGGGTTTGGAAAAGCGTGAATGGAGGGATCGCTTGGTCGCCCATTTTCGATGAGATGGATGTACAGAGCATTGGATCTGTAGCGGTGGATCCCCAGAATCCGAGTGTAGTTTATGTGGGAACGGGGGAAGGCAATCCAAGAAATAGTCACAACAGCGGCAAAGGAATTTATAAGAGTTTGGATGGCGGTAAGACTTGGAAGTGTATTGGGTTGGAGGCCACAAAAACAATTTATCGCATCGTAATCAATCCTAAAAATCCTGCCCAACTTTGGGTGGCGGCGATGGGTTCTGTGTGGGGCGGAAATAAAGAGCGAGGCGTTTATAAAAGTGACGATGGCGGAAGCACTTGGAAACAGGTGTTGTATGTCAATTTGACCACTGGATGTGCGGAGTTGGTCATCGACCCGATGAATCCTCTGAAATTGTATGCGTCGATGTGGGATTACGAGCGCAAGCCATGGACATTTCGCAGTGGTGGGCCTGGAAGTGGTTTATATATCAGTTTGGATGGGGGAAATACTTGGAAGCGATCTACGGAGAAGTCGGGGTTGCCAAAGGGCGAATTGGGTAGAATTGGATTGGCGGTGGCTGCATCAAAGCCGGATCGCGTTTACGCATTGGTAGAATCGGCGGAGACAGGGGTCTATCGCAGCGATGATGGCGGATTGAATTGGAGTAAAATCAGTACGGAGGCAAATGCAGGCAACCGTCCGTTTTACTATTCAGAATTGTATGTAGATCCTTCTAATGAGAATCGGGTGTATAGTATTTGGAGTCAGATCACCCGCAGCGAAGACGGCGGAAAACACTGGGATGTATTGGCCGATTGGGGTCATATCCACCCGGATCACCATGCCTTTTATGTGCATCCAGACGACCCAAAATACATCATCAATGGAAACGATGGCGGGTTGAATATCTCATATGATGGCGGTGAAACGTGGCGTTATGCTGAGAATATTCCGGTGGGTCAGTTTTATCATGTTGACGTGGATAATCAAGAACCTTATAACGTTTACGGTGGTTTGCAGGACAACGGTAGCTGGGTAGGACCTGCGTATCATTGGATTGATGGGGGGATTAAGAATAGCGAATGGCAAGAGGTTTTGTTTGGCGATGGATTTGATGTCGCTCCGATTCCTGGAAAACCGGGTGAGGGCTATGCGATGTATCAAGGGGGCAATGTGTATCATTACGATTTGAACAAGCATCGCAATACGTTTATTAAGCCGCAGCATCCTGAGGGTTTGCATTTGCGATACAATTGGAATGCGGCGATGGCGGTGGATCCGTTTGATGCCAATGCATTGTATTTTGGAAGTCAGTTTGTGCATTATAGTGCCGACCAGGGAATTTCGTGGCGCATCATTTCGCCCGATTTAACCAGCAACGACCCCAAGAAGATGGAGCAAGCGAAGAGTGGTGGACTTACCGTGGATGCCACGGGTGCGGAAACTCATTGTACAATTTTGGCGATTTCACCTTCGGCTTCGGATCGCAATGTAATTTATGTTACTACGGATGATGGTCGGGTCCATGTGACCAAAGACGGAGGAAAGACTTGGACGATGGTGGGTTCGGGGATTACAGGGATAGGTTCGAATGCAACCACATTGGTGGGTTCCGGTGCTTGGGTGCCATACATCTGGACAAATCCAAAGAATGCTGCTGAGGCTTGGGTTGTGGTGAACAATTACCGACAGAACGATTGGTTGCCTTATGTGTATATGACGAAGGATTTTGGCGCGACGTGGAATCGAAAAGTGATGGCGGATGGATTTGGGAATACCCTGGGCAAGGGGGATAAGGTTACGGGGTATGTGCTGAGTATTTTGCCGGATTTTGAGGCCGAAGGTTTGGTGTTTTTGGGCACAGATCATGGGTTATATGTGAGCGTTGATGGGGGTTTGGTATGGAATAAGTGGAAGGGTTTTCCGAGTGTGCCTGTTGCGGATTTAAAGATTCAAGCGAGGGAGAGAGATTTGGTATTGGGTACGTTTGGTCGGGGTATTTGGGTGATGGATGATATTGCAGTTTTGAGAAAGTTTGTGAAGGGTGAGATTAAGGATGGCTGCCCGGAATGTGGAGGGACGCGTTATGATGGTCCGGCGGTGGTTGGAAAGAATCAGGGAGAGGCTGCAATAAACATTGATATTTTACATGCGGGCGATGGTGTTTTGGCTAGTTACAAGCAACCGAGCGGAGCGAGGTTTTCCGCCGATGAGGCTTGGAGCGTAGCGAACAAGCCTTATGGTGCGATGTTGGATCTGAAAGTGGTTGCGGAGAAGGATGTAAAATCTGGCGATTGGAAAAAATTGGATTGCGTGGGCAAGGTTTATAGTGAAGGCGGCAAGTTGATTCGCACCCATAAGTTTTCGTTCGATAGTTCAGGTTATTATCGCATTCCTTATAGAATGGTTGCAGATGGTTTCCGTTGGCCATCGCATTATACACCCAAACCAGACGATGGCATTCCATCGGGTAGAACTGTAGAACCGGGCAAATACAAATTGGTCATTTCATCGGGAAAGGCTTCAGACTCTGCTTGGATTACGGTAAGAATGCCTCAAGGTGAGTCGTTTAATGCCGCGGGAAATGCAAGGCAAGCGCAGCTGATGGATACGTTGCGCCTCTCAGTGGAACGGGCTCGATTGGCGTTTGAGGGTTTGAAAGATGCGGAAAAAACCATTGCTCAGGTGATGGGGACAAAATACGTGAACGACAGTTTTGTTGCTCGATTGAAGAAATTGGAAAAGCCATTGTTAGATAGCATTGCCGCGTTGAAGTTGTTGTATATGTTGCCGGAGGATTATAGACCTTATGAAGAAGCTACGGTGCGTTTGATGGATCATTTGCAAACTGCCAATGGACTCATTGAAGGCAATGTAATGCCCGGTGAAAATAGTCTGGTTGCATTGAAAACAGCGCAAAGAGAAACGAATCGTGTTGTGGCTCGGATCAATGCCTTTATGTCGAAAGATTACGCCGCTTTCTTGAAATTGGTTTTGGCTGAGCAGATTGCCCCGTTGAAGCAATACCCGAGTTGGTGATAGAATAAGAACCCATCCCGCACAATTTGTATTTTGTCGAACTTTTTGGCCTATAAAATCATGGTCAGTTCACGTCAATTC
Source organism: uncultured Bacteroidota bacterium (assembly GCA_903959115.1). GTDB lineage: Bacteria > Bacteroidota > Bacteroidia > NS11-12g > UBA955 > UBA955. The sequence goes on along the minus strand of CAJBVU010000075.1, from coordinate 4,360 downwards.
ATTGATATGTTATGAATTGATGTTCATATTTTGTTTAATTATTGATCAAAAATAATTAAACAAAAACATGTTAAAAATGCATCTTTTGGGATTTGATATTTGTGCTTAGGGGTTGATTTTACTTAATTTCTCGTATCATTAAGAAAGAAAAAATACTTGTTATAACACATATTTTTTTATCTTTTGTATAACACAATTTTGTCTTCCTCGTGTTACCTATGCACTTAATAAATTAATAGACATATGTTTACACAGTTACTTAGCACAGTAGCATCTGGCAGTGAGCTAGACCTACTAACCGGAACCTCTCTTCCGTCGTACATCGCCTTTACCTTCTTCGTAGGTACTATGGCTATGATGGCGGCTTCTGTTTTCTTCTTCTTCGAGATGCGCAATGTTGCAGAACGTTGGAGAACTTCTATGTTGGTATCAGGTTTGATTACCTTCATCGCTGCCGTGCACTATTATTACATGCGCGGATTCTTCATGGAACACCAAACGTCTCCTACCTTCTTCCGTTACGTAGATTGGTTGTTGACAGTTCCATTGATGTGTGTTGAGTTTTACTTGATCACCAAGAAAGCTGGTGCTAAATCAGGATTGTTGTGGAAGTTGATCTTCGCTTCAGTTGTGATGTTGGTAACAGGTTATTTTGGAGAAGCAGTATGGCGTGACAACAGCGTGTTGTGGGGTGTACTTTCTGGCGCTGCTTATTTCTACATTGCTTATTTGGTATGGTTCGGCGAAGTGGCTACATTGGCCAATACCGCTGGTCCTGCAGTAGCTAAAGCAACTAAGACATTGGCTTGGTTTGTATTAGTAGGTTGGGCAATTTACCCATTGGGTTACATTTTGGGAACTCCAGGTGGTTTGTTCGGAATCACTTTCAGCGCAGACACTCGCGTAATGGATGTTGTTTACAACATTGGTGATGCGGTGAACAAAATCGGATTCGGTTTGGTTATCTACGCTTTAACTCAAGCTGATAAAGACTAATTTTAATATTTGTTTTAAATAATAAAAAGGCCCGCGAAAGCGGGCCTTTTTTTGTGCTAGTATTATTTGAAGTGCTTGTTTTTAAATCACATCAAACAGAGCAACCGGGTTAACAAGTCATCAATCCAAAATAAATCCTTGGGCCTTCTTGACGAAGCGCTCTAATGATTCACCTTGTAATTGTCCACGCTGTAGCATCGCCAAGTCCATGCAATATTGCAACAACTCGTTGCGACCTTCGCCGTCTTTACCCAATACTTTGCTTGCCAAAGCGTGATTTGTATTTACCACCATCGTTTGCTTGTTCAGGCCCATATTGCCATAAGGGAATCCATTTCCCATTTTGGCCATATCTTCCATCCTGCGCTCCCACTCATTTCTATGTACTGAAATAAAATCGTCTTGCGGTGGCAATGATTCCATTTTTACCTCAAAAGCCAATTCGTTCACAACCGCTTTCACACTGTCTTCCAATGTTTTGCGTTGATCTTCGCTCAATACAGATTCAATGGTAACTTCCTTTTCGATCAACTGATCCATCGGACCACCATCAACACAACGGAATTTTACTTTTTCGAACTTGCCTTCTACCCAACCCGCAAAATGCGTATCCAAAGGACCATTCAACACAACCACTTCGTAGCCTTTGTCTTTGGCGGCCTTGATGTTCATATGCTGCAAATTGACATCCGTAGAATACAATACAACCGTTTCTCCGTTTTTATCGGTCTGATTAATTTTCGCATGATCAATCCACTCTTGGATGGTATTCAACTTTCCATCAGTGGTCTTTAACAGGCAGATGTCTTTGGTGCGCTCGGCAAATTTTTCATCCGCAACCATTCCGTATTTCACAAACAAATCGAGGTATTCCCACTTGCTATCAAAATCTGCGCGATCGGCTTTGAACAATTCGTTCAATTTATCGCTCACCTTTTTGCTGATATGCTGGGTGATTTTCTTCACATTGGCATCGCTCTGCAAAGAACTACGCGATACGTTCAACGGAATGTCTGGTGAATCAATAACACCCTTCAACAATACCAAATACTCTGGCAAAACATCCTTCACATCCTCAGTAACGAAAACCTGGTTGCAATACAATTGTACGCGATTCTGACGGTTGTCGATGGCCTCATTCACTTTCGGGAAATACAAAACACCCGTTAGGTTGAAAGGATAATCCGTATTGATGTGGATGCTAAACAAAGGGGCTTCTTGGCCCGGATATAATTCCTCAAAGAATGTCTTGTAATCCTCTGCTTCCAAATCTGCTGGCTTCTTAGTCCAGATCGGCTGCGTGTTGTTGATGTCTTCGCCATCGAAAGTGATAGGAATGGGGAGGAAACGACAGTATTTGCGGAGTAATTCGCGCAATTTCCACTTGGATAAATAGGTTTCCGCATCTTCGTCGGTTAAATGCAAAATCACATCTGTTCCGCGTTTTTTGCGCTTGCCTTTTCCGATGTTATAACTGGTTGCTCCGTCGCAATCCCAATGTACCGCTTGGGCACCTTTTTGGTAGGATTTTGTTTCGATGGTAACACTTTTAGATACCATAAACGCGGAGTAGAATCCCAGTCCAAAATGACCAATCATTTGGTCCGGATCTTTGTCTTTCCATTGCTCAGCAAATTCGCGTGCGCCAGAAAAAGCCAATTGGGTGATGTATTTTTCAACCTCTTCTTCTGTCATTCCAATCCCTGAATCCGAAATGGTAAGGGTTTTGGCTTTCTCATCGAAGCTGATTTCTACTTTACAGTTGTCGATAGGGTCTTCAAACTCCCCAAGACGGGATAGTGTGCTTAGTTTTTTGGTAGCATCCACTGCGTTGCTAACCAATTCTCGAAGAAAAATTTCCTGGTCAGTGTACAGGAATTTTTTAATAATCGGGAAAATGTTCTCTGATTGAACTGAAATCTGTCCTGTTCTCATGCCGGTTGATTGTCAATCTGTGTACCAAAGCAACCGAACTGAAATTTTGTCATACTGATATCGATGAGCGATGGGTTTTCTTTGTGAAGTAACCACTTTTTGACAGAATTTGGCAAAAATTCCGAAAGATTTTTTACTGTTTAGATTCTTTGCAACGTTGTTTGGTGTGGGTGTAATCGCAGTTGAAATTTGCTGGATGATTTTGAAAATGTGGTTATACGTAGATAAATTGTATAAATTTGTACGTATGAAAAAGAAGTTAACCCTTTTGGTTGATACCCAATTGGTAGAGCGGATGAAACTGCTGGTTGCAACGAATGGACAATCGTTATCGGCTGTGGTTGAACAGTTTTTTGCGCAGCAGTTGTCGAAGGAGAGGGGTGCCGTTGAAAAGCCGGAGGTATCGGATGACGACGTTTTCATTGCCAAGTTTGGCGGTATTGCTACGGGGATGGGGAACCTCACAGATGCCGAAATCCGGGATTTGGTTTATACGGAGCAAATAAAAAAGCACTCTTAATTTTAGTTATATGGCCGTTTTGATTGACACCAACGTACTGCTTGATTTTTTTCTAAAGCGCATTGAATTTTATAGCGATGCCAAGGAAATCGTTCGTTTGGCTAGGACGGGTGAATATGAATTTAAGATTACGCCAATTACCTTGGGTACCACGTATTATTTGATCCGAAAGCAGTTTTCTCATTTAGAAGCGATGGCATTATTGCAGGAGTTTAGCGCTGTTTTTCCCTGTGTAAACTCATCTAATTTGGCATGTCAGGATGCATTATTTATGGGTTTGGGCGACTTCGAAGACGCGATGCAAGTGGCGATGGCCAAATCGACTTGTGAGATGATTATTACCCGGAATGTGGCTGATTTTAAGCATTGCGGGATGTTAGTGATTTCGCCAAAAGATTTTTTGCGCATGCAAACCCAAAACAGTTGATTTTTGTATTGCAGAATGGATCAGGAAGGCCAAGGATATCGAAAAACGCTCACGCCCAAGCAGGCGAAGCCAAAGATTGAGAAGTATTGCGATTATCAGGAACGCAGTCATCAGCAGGTAAAACGAAAACTGCAGGGCTATGGCTTGAGTAGCATGGATGCGGACCTGTTGCTGTTGGAAATGATGCAAGCCAACTTATTGAATGAGGAACGCTTTGCGATGGCCTATGCGCGGGGAAAATTCAAAATCAAGGGCTGGGGAAAGGTCAAGATTAAGCAAGGACTAAAACGTGAGGGTGTGGGTGAAAAGTTGATTCAGCAAGCATTGGCATCATTGGGGATGGATGATTACGTGAAGACATTAGAAATGCTCGCCGAGAAAAAGTGGCCTTTAGTAAAAGGCGCATCACAAATGGAAAAGGTCTTCAAGCTCAAGCGATACCTTGTGGGGAAAGGCTATGATTTTGAGGCCATAGATCGGAC
>CAJBVU010000074.1 GCA_903959115.1 uncultured Bacteroidota bacterium | reverse complement strand
GTGGATAGGGGCTGGGTTCGATTTCAACAACGCGGTAAACAGCCGCACGAGACCATTACCAATTTCCGAATTATTGCGCCCTTGTTGCCACGGCTCGTTGGAGAAAAAAAAGTTGATGACTTGATGATAAAACCCCAATTGTATCCCAGTGCCAACGATATTGTACTTGCACAGGACTGGGCTGATTGGGCACTGAATAGTGATTTAGAAAATGTAAACGGTATTGCGATTATACATACCGGTGCACGGAGCGATTTGCGGAGATGGTCGCCAAGTCGTTTTGCGGAATTATCAAAATGGTTGCTCGATGAAAAGAAATTAATGCCCGTTTGGGTGGGCATCAAGGATGAGGAAGAACAAATCCTGGCTTCCATTGCATTGGGTGGCGTTGGTAAGGTTTGGATTTCGGGCGAAACAAGTCCTGCCTCTACTTCTTTATTGGCATTTTATGCATTCATAGAGCGGAGTGCACTTTATGTGGGAAATGAAAGTGGGCCTTTACAAATGGCGGATATCGCAGGGATCCCTACAGTGGGGATTTTCGGTCCAGGTGTCCCGAATGTGTTTTATCCCAAATCGTTAAAGAGTATAGTGCTTCATGAAGTTTTGTCGTGTAATCCTTGTAATCAGACGGTTTGTATTCAGCCCAGTGATCGATGCGTGGACCGTGTTTTATTATCTCAGGTGAAACTTGCAGTTAATCAAGTGCTTGGATAAATAAGTGTGTATTTTCAATAATTTCATAGTGTTGATTTTGTAATCGCATTTTTCAATAAGTATATTTGGTCATTGTAATACATCATTAAACCAATCCATGAGAAAAGCCTTTGAGGTTACGGTTTTAGGGACTTCGTCAGCTACCCCTACCAAGTATCGGCATCCGAGTTCTCATTTTGTGAGATTGGAAGGGAGTTATCTGCTTTTGGATTGTGGTGAAGGGGCTCAAAGACAATTAGCGCGATACGGTCTGAGAACACTAAGGATTTCACATGTCTTTATAACGCATTTGCATGGAGATCATTATTTTGGATTGCCCGGATTGATTACTTCAATGGCCTTATTTGGAAGAACAGAGCCACTCGTTATTGTTGGTCCTTCGGCATTAGAAAGTATTATTCAGGTTCTTTTACAGGAAAGCGATTCGATATTACCCTATCCCCTAAAATTTGTCAGCACGCAAATTAACCACGTTGAAAAAATTGCCGAAGGCGACAATTTTGAGGTGATTTCGGTTCCATTAAAGCATCGTGTCCCCTGCACTGGTTTTATTATCAAGGAAAAAGGACCCGAACTAAGATTAAATGTAGATGCCTGTGTGAAATATAAAATTCCAGTTGAGCAATATGATGCCATCAAATGGGGCGCAGATTATATCTCCAGCGAGCGAGTCCAAATCAAAAATGAACTGCTAACAACGGATGGATTTAAAAACAGATCCTATGCTTATATCACCGATACAATCTATGATCCGGAGTATTTAACACCAATTTTGCAGCAAGTGGATTTGTTATATCATGAAGCTACTTTTTTAACGGATCGTTTATCCAGGGCAATTGAAACCTATCACAGTACTGCTTTGCAAGCCGCTCAAATTGCAAAAATGGCAAACGTAGGTCAATTGTTGATTGGACATTTTAGTGCGCGATACAATGATGCACAGCCTCTGCTATTAGAAGCTAGGGCTGAGTTTGAATCAACCAATGAGGCCGTTGAAGGGCAAACTTTTTCCGTAGGCTTTTAGATATTAGTGGCTTGTTAATTGCGGGTCTTTCTGAGAATTGTCATTCGCTTTAAGCTGTTACCACAGTATTGATTTATTCTAAACGCCGCACTGAACGATTATCTAAACACTCTCTAATATAGTGCAAAACTCTCCCGCGCGCGGGCGCACCGCTTTGCTCTTGTAGTGTTATTTTCGTTGGCATTCAAGATGGCCAAACGAAAAAGTAGTACAGACACGCGCCCAGATTTTCTGCGCGACAATGGAGATCGTATCGAAAAGATTTCGGCCAATGATATTTGGTCGGCCATAACCCTAAAGCACGAGCCCACCCGCAAAGTTGTGGGATTTCTTCTTGTCGTTTTCTCAGCCGTGCTCGCCATCGCTTTTACCTCCTTTTTCTTCTCTTGGAAGCTGGATCAGAGTTTGATGACCCGCAGCGATGATGGGTTGTCGTATTTCAACGGCAGCGCCAAAAATGCCATGGGATATTACGGCGCCAAGCTGGCGTTTCAGTTTGTGCACAACGGATTTGGTTTGGCGGCCTACGCTATTTTGCCTTACATCGCTCTTACCGGGTTATATCTGTTGTTTGATTATCGTCCGTTTTCCCTACTGCGCATCGCTGTGCATACTGTCCTTTTTACGGTTTGGTTTTCCCTTTTTCTGGGATTCGCGTTGCGATGGTGGCCCTTGTTAAGCGGGTCGTTTGGATTTTTTGGCAACCAACAAATTGAAGCCGCGATTGGTGGTGTGGGGTCGTTTTTCTTCCTTGCGGCCTATGCCGTGGCCTATTCGATGTTCTTTTTCAATGC
>CAJBVU010000073.1 GCA_903959115.1 uncultured Bacteroidota bacterium | reverse complement strand
TTACGCGCGATTGATTGCCTCAAAATACAAAGCGGCCCCATGCGGCCTCATACGACTACAAGGAGTATGCTAAGCAAATTTCTTACAGCCCATATCTGTCTGAGAAAAATGGCGACAATAGGGCGGTTTACATGAAAGGATTGATTTCGATTTATGAGACCATCAATGAAATAGCTAAAAAAAAAATCTACTTGCCAAAGCAGGATTCTCCCTCACCGCAGCAGCCCTAATTTTTTTAACGGGCAGATTCATCTATAAAAACTGGATAAAGAAGAAGTAATGGCATTTACACTCACACATATTCGAACTGGGGAGCAGAAGGATTTTTCAGTGCGAGACATTTTGCAGCTGCTTGGCGATCCCATCAACAATGAGATTATCATTGGTGGGGAGAGCTACCGAATCAACGATGTTCAAGGAGACCTTGGCGGCGGTGGCTCTGATGGTAGCACGTGGAGAGCGGATTGGCAAAAGATCCCAATGACGGTTGGGGTGAGTGGACAAACACAATTTTCAATCAGTATAAACACCAGTGATCCTGAAGGATTGTTTCTGGCGGTCAATGGGGCGATTTACGATTACGGAATCAACAGTGCCTTTGACATCGACTCAGGCACTTTGAACTGGCATGGAGGATTCAATTTGGAGCCCTCTGACCATGTTTACATCAAATACTTAACCCTAACAAGCAACTAACTAACAACAAAATACCATGAGCGAATTTATTAAAATCAAACAGATTGAAGGCCTGTCGGCTGACCTTGCAACAAGAGCATTGGATGCCCAGGTTGTAAAAATTGCAAACAACTTATCGGATGTAAATGCTGGTACTGCAAGAACAAACCTTTCATTGTATTCCAAGTCGGAAGTTGATGCCTTGGTTGTAGGTGCGAAAAACGCCTTCAACGTAGCTGATACAACTGCACGAAACGCCTTGACAGGATTGAAGGTTACAGACCGCGTGTTTGTGAACGACGACGGAGACACCAAGTGGGCATTGTACATTGTCACTGCCATTACCACGGGAACTGGTTCTACTTCTACTTTCAAAAAGATTGCAGATGAGGACTTGTTTACCAACGCCTTGACGGCCGCAGCGGTTAAAGCTGCATACGAAAGCAATGCTGATACCTATGCATTCAACGGGACCTACAAAGGCAAGTTGGATAAAATCACGGTTGCAGCAAACGTAAACTTGGATACCATCAAGTCTACGGCTGACTCCGCACTTGCAAACGCTGCAACGGCTCAGTCAACTGCAAACAGTGCATCCACGGCTGCAAGTACGGCACAAAGCACAGCCAACTCGGCAAGTACTGCTGCTTCTGCGGCACAAACTACGGCCAACAACGCAGCTACGGCAGCGGCCACCGCACAAACCACAGCCAACGGCAAAGAGGATGCTTTCACAGAAACATCAGAAAACTTTACTGCGCTCACAGGCGCTGCATCGACAGGTGTAAACGTGACGGTAGCCCAGACCCCGAAGGCAGGTTTTGCAATCAGTGTTTTCTTCAATGGTGTGAGGGTGAAGAACGTCACAAACACAGCAGGAACCAAGGTGGTAACATTCAATGTTCCCTACTTGACAGAACCCACCGATGACATCATTGTGAATTACTCGTACTAAACAAATTATTACCCATTGCCATGAATAAGATTTCAGCCAAACAAATTGAGGGTGTAGTGGATACCAAAACCCCACAAAGTATTGAGGGTGAGAAAACTTTCATGAACCCAACTCTATTTCAGAATACATTCAATAACGCGGTCTATACCATGTGTATTGATGGATCTTTTGTTTACTGGCTTCAAACGCCTGGGGTGTTTGATTTTGATGGAAACAAGCGTTTGGGTATCAACCCAATGAATGGACAGTTTGGATTGCAAATGTTTCAATTCGGGCAATGGGTAAATTTTAATTTTTAACACTGATGACATACAGAACTCGCTATAAACTCACGCTCATTGCAGCTGCATTTTTGGCCCTGGTAACATTGCTTGCCATTGGCTCAAAGATGGAGACGGTTGCTACGGCTTCCATTGCAGGAATGATGACCATTTTATCGGCCTATATCTGGTCGCAAACCACAAGACCTTCAAAAAATGAACGCACCACTAAACTTGCTCGCAAACAAGCAGCTTCAAAAAATCGCATTTCTCGTCTTTCTCGTCTGCGCCGTTCTCGTGCTTTGGAATACTAACCAAAGATTAGAGTTGGAGGCTGCGCGAATGAGCTCCAATATGGAGGCTATCACGGCATCGATTGATTATGTAAGAACGCAAAACGGAAAGCTTGCGGCACAGACCAATGTGCTTTTGCTGCGCACCAATGAGTTAAAGAAATTATTTCCTGTTCAGGCCAAAACGGTGAGGGATATGGGGATCAAATTAAATAGAGCGACCCAGCTCAGCACAACTGTCATTGAAACCCAAAAGAACATTGTGACAGTTTTACGTGATAGCATCATCCGCGATACGATCCATGTGAAGGTGTTTCAGTATGCCGACAAATGGTATCAAATAAAAGGGGTCAATCAAGGTGACTCTCAAAGCTTACAAATTCAAACCACCGATACGCTCACACAAGTGGTTTTCAAAGGCGAAAGAGAAAAGCCTTGGCTTTGGATATTCTCGCCCAGAAAGCTTCAGCAAAGAGTGAGTGTGTCCAATCCCAATGCAACAATCAAATACAGCAGTTTAATTCAAATACAAAAGCCATGAACAAGATATTTATAGGTGCTGCGGCACTGGCATTGCTCGCTTTGGTCAAAAACAATGCGAAGGATAAGGATGACAACCCTATAGTTACACCGGCCCAAAAAGCGGATCGCATAATCACATTTTATAAAGCGTAAATATGGCAGCATTGTCAGTTCCAATACCAATGACACCCAGGGTGTTTTATTCAGGTGCCGCCCTTGCTCAAAACAAGGCGAAGCTGGATGCAATTGGTAAAAAGTATTTCAGAGAAATCAAGCAAGCAGAGACATTGACCAATGTTCCTGGGGCTTTGATCTTGTCGGTGATTTTTACCGAGAGTGCAGGCAATCCCAGCGTGGTGAGCTATGTGGGAGCCGCAGGATTGATGCAGGTGATGCCCCAAACGGCCAATGATGTGATCTACTTTGAAAACAAATCAGGTAGGTTAACGGCAGGTGAATTGGCAATCTTAAAGAAATACTTGGGAACTCGTATCAATGGGCCGCTGAAACAAAAGTATTTGTCCCACAAAATCAAAGAGAATAACTACTCTGGAAATGTGGTGGTTAAGGCAGATATGCTCAAGCCTGAATTCAATATTTTGATTGGTGCGATGTATCTAGGCTTGTTGATTGACCAACATCGTGAGGCAACAGGGTTAAGGCTAGACAAGGCATTGCTCAGATATGCCCAAGGTTATTTTTTCAAACCAGCCCAGGGAAATGTTGAGCAGGTGCTAGACCATGTGAAGGGAAAAAGCACAGAGGCATACTCGTATGTACTGAAAGTGCTAGGTAAAAACGGACTGTTAGAAACCCAAAGCACGTTGGTGTAATGAATCAATTTGAGCTCAATAAACAGATCCAGCAGTTTATTCTTCAAAAGGATAAAAACGCCGAGTCTTATTCGACTGCGGACAGGAAGTTTATTGCTCAGTATGAAGGTTCGGGCGGACAGGGTTCAAAAGGGGCGATTGGCGAAGGTGTGCTCTATGAATTTTTTACGCCCGATTTTATTTGTGAGTTGATGTGGAAGCTGGCTTATCGCTATGGATTCAAAGCGGGTGGATCAGTGTTAGAGCCGAGCGTTGGAACTGGCAATTTGCTTAAATGGGCACCCAATAATTCCAAATGCTATGGCTTTGAAATCAATCCCATCTCAAAACGAATTACAGAGATATTGTATCCCGATGCGAAGATCTATGAAGGCTACTTTGAGACGGCATTCTTGCAGGAGCCTCGATACACCGCAAGGCTCAAAGATAAACTCACTTGGCTTGGAGGCTATCCCTTTTCACTAGTGATAGGCAATCCACCCTACGGCAAGTATAAAAACAAGTACAGCAGTTACTTCACCAGGCCGAAGATGCACCAAATAGAACTGTTTTTTATGTACCAAGGCCTGCAACTGTTAAAGCCTGGCGGATTGATGGTGTATTTGACGGGAAGCAATTTCTTAAGAAACGGAATCAGCTATCAAAGTGAAAAATTGGAGCTTGAAAAATTGGCTGACATCGTGGATGCTTATAGACTTCCACCTGTTTTTAAATTCTCAAAAGTACCCACTGACATCATCGTGTTTAAGCGCAAATAATTATGAACTATAAACAGCCCCGCATACAGCCGCAAATGGTATTTGATAAGTCCTCATTCAGTGATTTGGAGACCCAAATCAATGAGCTAGATGCAGAATTCAAAATCCGCGAGATAGAAGTCACCTTTGACAAGGAAGCCTATTTCTTCGGACAGGTTACCAGCTCAAATGACGTTTACAATTTCCTAAAAAGCCAAATCCTTAAAGGGATTGAAATTCAGGAGCATTTTATCGCGTTGTACCTAAATCAAGCCAACAAGATTATTGGCTATTACCATCATTCCATGGGAACGATCAATGCCACGATGGTGGATACAGAAATTGTTGCGGCCGTTGCCCTGAAAACCTTGGCAAAGTCGGTGATCATTTCACACAATCATCCCAGCGGAAACCTTCAACCCTCAGAGGCCGATCGTCAATTAACACGCAGGATTAAAGATTCCTTGAAGTTGTTTGATGTGTCTTTGCTGGATCACATCATCGTTACAAAGAATGGCTATTACTCTTTTGCCGAACGCGGTGAAACTTCGCTCAAAGGTGCGGGCTCAAAACCCAATCCAATGGAGCTAAAACTCAGGGAAGAAATCCTCAAGCAGTTGAAGAAAGTAACCCTTGCCAACGCGCCCAATCTTTTTGAAATGATGCAATCACCCCAAGGCTATGAGCAGGTTGAGCAGATGGTGATTCGTAAAGTGCTGCATGACCAAATGGTTCCTGCGGCCGTGATTCCGATGATTGAATCTGAACTAGAAATGATTTAATGGACGTTACTAGCCCCATATATCTCAGAGCTCGGATTGATATGATTCGGGATGTGCTATCAAAGTCTGATGCAAAGGACTTTCATGTGGCGCTGCTTCGCAATGGGGTTTATCCCAAAGACAGGGATGAAAAGGGCTTGGTTGAAATTTACGCAAAGCAAAAAGACTATTCCAATCAGCTGCTGAGCTTTACCGAGCTATGCACATTTAACACTTGGTTTAATTTATACCCTGAGAAAGTGTGTGGGGAAGAGGTGGTTACTGGCAGTAGGGATTTCCCGATTACAATCAATGGCAATGAGACATGGGTAAAAAACACGATAAACCATGCCCTAGGAGACTTTCAGTTGATCCTGGAACTGCCGGGTGATTGGTACATCGATTACTTCGATCCAGCCAATGAGGATTTTTCGGTGGATTACCGATGCGGAGCCTACAAAATTCAAATCTTCTCCCATGGGGTGGGTTATAATTTTCAAATACAAGATGGGGACTTGCTACTTCAGAACACGAACTATCGCTACATCGAGGATGCCAACGCGCATGCACTGCGCTTTATGAAGGCGAATCCTTTGGCGGTGGCAAGCGTTTCGGCATTAGAGATTGAGGCACTGGCACTTGAATACGAACTACAATTAAAACAACTATGAGCTACTTATCAGGCATAAAAAACATTCATTCATTCATTGGGGGATTTGAATCCCTATACCTCTACCAAAATTAGAGGAAATTCTCAAGTGGTTGAAAGCATCTTGAAACAAGCAAGCGAACTCCAAGGCTTGGGTGATGCGGAAGGAAAGAAAATTCCATTTTCGGATGTGGTGGCCAAATACAACAAAGGCATCACCGAACCTGAAATCAAGGCTTGGGTTTGGTATAAGCGAAGGATGGGTGTTCCAATGAAAGGATGGGAAACCTACTATCTCAAAGGATCGGGCAAAGTCCTTGAAGAGCTGCTGTTTGATTTGGTGAGGGCTGGCGCGCTATACTACCATGCAGGCGAGCTCATGCCGTTTCCTACCTATACCTATGGCAATATGTACGATAGGTTGACCCAGTTAGAAAACGACAAAGAAGACATCGTTAAGCATTTTGGGATAGAGATTTGGGACAATCACAAACTGGTGATTGAAAAGGCAAAGCCAGAACTACTGACTGTTGAAAATGTAGATGAGAAGGAAAGACCCATCATTACAGCCATTTCTGATTTTGCGGTGGATCGCAATTTGTTCTATGTGACCAGTGTTCGTGAGGAATACATGGACTTGGAAAACGCCGAGGAGCTGAAGAAAGTAAACGGTAAAATCGAGCGCAAGAAAGACCGTGAGAAAATCAATATCCGTTTTGATGGTGAATCACAATATAC
>CAJBVU010000072.1 GCA_903959115.1 uncultured Bacteroidota bacterium | reverse complement strand
AATCAACATGAAAAAAGCCAAATACATCTTTGTTACGGGGGGCGTAACATCATCCTTAGGTAAAGGAATCGTAGCCGCATCTCTAGCCAAACTTTTGCAAGCACGGGGTTTTCGTACCACCATCCAAAAGTTCGACCCATATATTAACGTCGACCCAGGAACCCTCAACCCCTATGAGCATGGCGAATGTTATGTTACCGAAGATGGCGCCGAAACCGATTTGGATTTGGGCCACTACGAACGCTTTTTGAATGTCCCTGGCTCTCAAGCCAACAACGTAACCACCGGTCGCGTTTATCAAACTGTAATCGAAAATGAACGTCGCGGCGACTACCTAGGAAAAACAGTTCAGGTTATTCCTCATATTACAGACGAAATCAAACGCCGGATGAAAATCCTTGCGGAAAATGGTGAGTTCGATATTGTTATTACAGAAATTGGTGGCACCGTGGGCGACATCGAATCCCTGCCCTACGTAGAAAGTATGCGTCAGCTACTCTGGGAAGAAGGCCACGAAAATGCTTTGGTAGTGCACCTTACATTGATACCTTACCTGAGTGCTGCCGGCGAGTTAAAAACCAAACCCACCCAACATAGCGTTAAGCAATTGCTAGAATTGGGCGTTCAACCCGATGTACTCGTTTGTCGTTGTGAAAGACCTATCACCGCCGAAATACGCCGAAAATTGGCGTTGTTCTGTAACGTCCAACCCAATGCCGTTATCGAAGCGATGGACTTGAAAACCATCTACGAAGCACCTTTGGCGATGTTAAAGGAAAAGCTCGACAAAGTAGTTTTGGGCAAATTGAAATTGAGTACTAAAACAGAGCCCAACCTGGACCAATGGCGCGACTTCCTATTCAAATTGGAACACCCCAAAAGCGAAATCAATATTGCATTGGTAGGTAAATACGTTGAATTACCCGATGCGTATAAGTCTATCAACGAGGCGTTCATCCATGCCGGCGCAAGCAATGAGTGCAAAGTGAAAGTGACCTATGTAAATTCGGAATTGCTGACATTGGAAAACGCATCAAAGAAATTAACGGGTTACGATGGCGTATTGGTAGCTCCAGGATTTGGACATCGCGGTATTGAAGGGAAATTAGAAGCCATTCGATACGTACGCGAAAATAACATCCCGTTCTTTGGAATTTGCTTGGGCATGCAGTGCGCTGTGATTGAATTTGCAAGAAACGTTTGTGGATTGACCGGCGCTTTTAGCACCGAAATGGACCCCAACACGCCCTACCCTGTCATCGACTTGATGGAAGGTCAAAAAGAGCAAACGCAAAAAGGGGGTACGATGCGATTGGGCGCTTATGATTGTAAATTGGAGAAGGATTCAAAAGCATATAAGGCCTATGGCAAGTCGATGATTAGCGAAAGACACCGTCACCGCTATGAGTTCAACGACAAATACAAAAAACAGATAGAGGATGCGGGCATGCGCATTACAGGAACCAACCCTCAGACCGGCTTGGCGGAAATTGTAGAAATCCCAACGCATCCATTCTTTGTCGGCGTGCAGTTTCACCCAGAGTTAAAGAGCACGGTTGCGACTCCACACCCGTTGTTTGTAAAGTTTGTGAAAGCTTGTTTGAGATAAACTATTGCGATTTATCGCCCATAAAAAAAGGGGCTGAGTAATTCTCAGCCCCTTTTTTATTATATTCAATTACACGTCGAAGATCTAACGGTGTAAACCATCCATCTAGTGGCGATGCACGAGGACGATATCTGTGTAGACGGGCAAGTGATCTGAATATCCATTCGTATATTTTTTCCCAGCATACGTACGCAAAGGCCAACCGTCGTATTTGTTGCCATCATGTTGTAGCATCCAAGGACGTTTGTATATATTAATCTGGATCGAACCCCAAGACTTGTTTTCATAGGAATGGAGATGACTTGGCGTTTTCTTGGATCCCTCGTTAGCCAATTCATGGCTATGCAAATTGTTATAATACAAGGGCCTACTAATCATGATTTGATCAAACATATTCCAACCGGTGTGCCAGGCGATTGTACCAACGGTACTATCCGCCTGTCGGGCCAAAAACGCCAAATTCACAATGGAATGAAAGGCATCACCCGCTTGAAGTCCTTCTGTAATGGAAGAATCTTCTGGATCATCGTTAAAGTCGCCCATGATAAGAAAATTGGCTGGAATGGTTGGGTTGTTTTGCAAGGTTTGTGATAGGGCGGTGGCGGCGGCCATGCGGCTTGCCGCACTGGCCGCACCACCGCGCCGACTTGGCCAATGGTTTACAAACACCGCCAACGAATCACCTGTACCCTTTTCAACCAAATGAACCCGCATAATACTCCGTGTAGCATAACCATCTGGCAAAGCAATCGAAGTCATATAAATTCCAGAAATTCTAAATAATTCGGCGTTATACATCAAGGCGACATCAATTCCCCTTAGATCTGGAGATTCCCTGTGGGCAATCTCAAATCTCCCCTTCATCACAGAACTATTGGCACGCAAATCCTCCAAAACAAAAGCATTCTCTAATTCCACCAATCCCAAAATATCAGGTGCGATGCTATCAATAACTTGTGCCATATTCCGCAGCTTACTCTTATACCTCTCCCCATTCCAGGCGTTTGCAGAAGTAGGCAGAAACTCTGCATCGTCGTTTGGACCATCTACTGTATCAAACAAATTCTCTAGATTGTAAAACGACACCCTAAATGGCTTCACATGTTGCTGATCGGAGCCCGATAAAAGTTTTGCGTCTACCTTGCGCCAATGTTTTTTGGAACCCATCGACCCACAACCCGCCAAAATGAAAAGAAAACCCAAACCGAAGGTCAGCTTTATTTCAAAAAAAGAATTTATTTTACGCATGTTTTGCAAAGATACTATCAGCAAAGAGTTTTTAATCTCTCTATAACTTCATACCATGGCCTAAAATAGTTAATGGCCTAAAAAGTCAATTAATCCGCAGAATATTGTCGGGAAATACCCATTAAATAATGGAATAAAACTCGTTCGGCAACAAGTACTTAACGACTATAATTTGGCGCTTCGCGAGTAATTGAAACATCATGAGGATGACTTTCTCTCATCCCGGCGTTGGTGATGCGAACAAACCTCGATGTTTGCAATTCATCAATTGTAGCCGAACCGCAGTAGCCCATTCCGGCGCGAATCCCACCAACCAATTGATACAACACTTCGGACACTTGTCCTTTGTATGCCACAGAACCCACGATGCCTTCGGGCACCAATTTAGCCACCTCGTCTTCGGCATCCTGGAAATAACGATCCTTAGAACCATCTTTCATCGCTTCGATGCTACCCATTCCGCGATATCCCTTCACTTTGCGTCCTTCGAAGAATGTTGTTTCACCTGGAGCTTCTTCGGTTCCCGCAAACAATCCGCCGGCCATTATGACATTGGCGCCTGCAACAAGAGCTTTTACGATATCCCCGCTGTAGCGAATTCCACCATCAGCGATCACAGGAACGCCGGTCCCTTCGAGGGCTTGAGCGGCCTCCATTAAAGCTGTCAATTGAGGCATGCCAATCCCTGCGATAATACGCGTGGTACAAATACTTCCTGGCCCAACACCTACTTTCACAGCGTCCGCGCCTGCTTCGGCCAAGGCCTTCGCAGCCGCTCCCGTAGCAACGTTACCCGCAATGATTTGTAACTGAGGGAAAGCCGTTTTTACACGTGTAACTTCATCGAGCACACCTTTTGAGTGACCGTGTGCAGTATCAATCGCAATAACATCTACGCCAACTGCAACCAATGCGCTAACACGCTCTAACGTATCGGCGGTAACACCTACTGCAGCACCCACAACCAAACGACCGTGAGCATCCTTGCAAGCTTTAGGATAGTTTTTTACCTTTTGAATATCCTTAAAAGTAATCAAACCAACCAGTTTATTGTCGCCATCAACGATAGGCAACTTTTCAATTTTATATTTCTCTAAAATCTCCTGAGCCCCTTTCAGGTCTGTACCTAACGCCGCCGTAATCAGATTCTCGCGGGTCATTACATCGCTCACTTTCTTATCCAAATCCTTTTCGAAACGCAAATCGCGGTTGGTAATAATCCCCACCAGCTGATTCTTTTCGTTTATCACGGGGATTCCACCAATTTTGTGATCCCGCATCAAATTTACCGCTTCGCGCAAAACCGCATCGGCAGCCAATGTTACCGGCTCCATAATCATCCCACTTTCGGAGCGCTTTACCTTTTTCACTTCCTCGGCCTGACGGGCGATTGTCATGTTTTTATGAATGATACCAATTCCGCCTTCACGAGCCATAGCGATTGCCATCCCACTTTCGGTAACGGTGTCCATTGCGGCCGACATAATAGGGATATTGAGGCGCAGGTTGCGGGTCAATTGAACCGATGTATTTACGTCGCGAGGCAATACCTCAGAGTAACGTGGAACAACAAGAACGTCATCAAATGTGAGTCCTTCTAAGGCGATTTTGGAATTGTTTTGGGTAGACATGCAAATAACGAATTAAGAGAGAAATTGGTGTGGTTATTTGCAGTGCAAAGATAGGTGATTTGGTTTAAAGTGCCAAATACTAGAAAGAATACCGATCACGTCGGCTGCTAACAACGAAAAAGCGGGGCGCTCTCGCGCCCCGCTTTTTATCAATCAAATTCAAGGAACTGATTAAGGTTT
>CAJBVU010000071.1 GCA_903959115.1 uncultured Bacteroidota bacterium | reverse complement strand
TCAATGCAATTCTGTGCAGCTGATACTTGGGCCCACAATGGATTCTCGCATCACCGCGATACCACCTTCACCGACTCCCTCAAAAACCAATTCGGCTGCGACTCCCTCATTCAGTACAAGCTCACTTTCAAGCCCCGCTCTTTCACTTTTCTTTTTCCAAAAATCTGTCGGGGCGATAGTTTCTCCGTTGGCGCCCACATCTACAAAAACTCTGGCTCTTACGCCGATACCTTCACCAATTACCGCGGCTGTGATTCCATTGTCAATTTGCAGCTGACCGTCCTCACCGACACCACCATTTTTATCAAGTCGGCCATTTGTTTGGGCGATACCCTTCGATTCAACAACTTGCCGTTTTTTGCCACCGGCAACTACCAAATTAAAACCACCCGCACCAACGGCTGTGATTCGGTGATCAATCTTCAGTTGACCGTCAATCCACCCCAATTTGTATCGCAGCAACTCAGCCTCTGCAACACCGATTCCTTTGCCTACCGAAACAAAAAATACCCATTGCCATTATCGCTCCGCGATACGCTATCTGCCTTCACCGGCTGCGATTCGGTATTCACGTTATCGGTCATCAGCCACAACATAAAGTCCGATTTTTCGATAGACTCTTCGCAGTTTCCAACGCTCAAATTCGTCGGCAAAACCAACAATGCCAAGCAATGGATGTGGGATTTTGGGGACCTAAATAGCAGCAACATACAAAGTCCCACGCACAGTTATGTCAAATCATTTCTATGGATCAGCTACAAGGTTTGCTTGGTGGTGAGGGATTCATTTGGTTGCGATGACACGCTTTGTCTCAATCTACCCATCAAACCCGAAGCCGAAATCCAAATCCCGGAAGGCATTTCCCCCAACGGCGATGGCATCAACGACTCTTTGGTGATTCCCGGACTATGGGCTTTCCCAAAAGCATCATGGGTGATTTTTAATCGTTGGGGACAGGTGGTCTTTGAATCCAATGCCCAACAAAACATCGCTTGGGATGGCCGCAATCACGCATCAAAGCAAAGCAACACATCGGCTGAGTTACTCCCCGAGGGTGTCTATTTCATCGTCTTCAATTACAACGACGGTCATCGCCCCAACCTATCAAAGAATATTTATTTGAAGTTTTGATTCTTTGCAACTAATTCCATTTTAAGCGTCACATAGTAATATGAAAAGAATTTTCATTTTTCTATTAATTTTCACTTCACTGAAAATTGAAGCACAAATCCCAACACCCAAAGTTCAATGGATAAAGGAAGTCCAAAATTTCGGTAAACGAAACACTGGACTATGGCAAATTCCTCAAGCCAGGAAAGTTGTGTTTGATAGTTTAGGTAATATCTATTCTCTGTTTAACATTGGCGACTCACTGCGATTAACAAATGGGGTTTATCGCAAATCAGATGGTTACAATACTGTATTAACCAAAATCAATAAATCCAATGCTTCCAATGCGTGGGCTTATCCATTTAAATCTAATGATTCTTCGATGTCCTTGATTGATATTGTAATCACAAACAATAACCAAATCACATTATTGGTGCAGAATTCAGGGGCTGGAAGTTACAGAGGTACCAATTACCCTTCAAACGCAAGGCTATTTTCATTCAATACAAACGGTGATTTTTTGTGGTTTAAAACTGGCTCTAGTATCCAAGAGCTTAGAACCGTAAACCAAAAAAACATAGGAATTGGATATCGCAAACACACCGATACTAGTTTTAGTCATTTAAAATTGGACTCCATTGGCGGTTATTATGCCATCGAATTAAATCAATTCGGGCAGACAGTCAATTCTCAATACCTAGGTACAGGTGGTGATACCCGAACCCTGATGTTTTCCAAAGAATCCTATCTTCTACAAGTTGAAATTACAAAATCGGCCAGTTTTTATAACAAATTCGCAAAATATTATGCCGTAGACCAACGCACATCACCTGCCGGTGGAAATCTCATCGATGTAATTACCTTTTGTTATGCAAAAAACGGCAACCTCCTATGGGTGAAACGGGCCGACAGTTCAGGTGCAAGAGCAAACAGAAACAACTTCTGTTCAGACAATCATGGAAACGTTTATTTGGGTTTAATTTATAAACGAAACTGTAATTGGTTGGGTAAAAAACTCAAAGTACCTTTTGCTGGAGACCCAAACTGTGCTATGGCGATACTTAATGAAACTACTGGAAGTCCCAAAAAATTCTTTATTTGCGACTCCAATTCCTACAGTCCCATAATTCAATTTGAGCTTATAGAGGGATGCAATAATTTAGGACCAAGATTGCGCCTTAATGGATGTCCTTCTTCTCTTTGGCCGAACCTCCCAGATTCAATTAAAAATTCGTCTGGAAGTATGTGTATTTTGTTTGATTTCAATGGGAACTACAAACAAGCTTGGCAAGATGAAGGGGCCGCTTATAACTATAGTTTCTTTGATCCTAGTAGCTGTGCATACCACCTGCCATTGAACGCATTTAACGCACCGTTTAAATTCTTCGGTTCAGACATTTACAACACAACAGGGAACACCATTGCGGTCGCCTATGCGCAATTATCTAAAAACAAGGCTTCTAACCATGTAATTACAAAATCACCCGTAAAAATTGGTCCCATTCCTTCAGAAAAAGACCAATGGAATATTCAATCTTCCTCGGCCTTTCAAGACATTTTTATATGGGATCTGAATGGAAAATTGCTCCAACAAATCAATTTGAATGCACCAAACACTGAAGCAATCATCAGCTACCCTAACCCAAACAAGCAAGTATTTATTTTCGGTATTCAGCAAATCAATGGCAATGTAATGCATCGACAGTTAGTGTACTGAAGATTAATCCTTTGACATTCTAATTATCACAGTTACGACTCGATTTTTTCAATCAAACCGATTCCAATACAAATAAGAAAACTTACTACGACTACTTATCTATCAAAGTCTCACCGCAACTCCCAGAGTCCAACGTTCTCCACGTGATGCGTGTGTGGGAACATGTCTACCGGCTGAACCTTCACCAAACGATACGCCACATCCAACAACGCCGCATCGCGGGCCTGGGTCGCTGGATTGCAACTTACGTAAACAATGCGCTTGGGTCTGGCCTCCAGCAATCGCTCAACCACACTCGGATGCATGCCATCGCGCGGAGGATCTGTGATTACCACATCGGGTCTTCCGTGCTCAGCAATGAACTCAGCCGTCAAAATATCCTTCATATCGCCTGCGTAAAATTTGCAGTTCTCCACCCCATTCAACAGCATGTTGTCCTTGGCATCCTTGATCGCCTCTTCCACATACTCAATACCCACAACTTCCCTCGCTTGATCAGCCACAAACAAAGCAATACTGCCCGTTCCCGTATACAAATCATACACCAACTCATCGCCCGTTAACCCGGCAAAATCCTTGGTAATTTCATACAAATTCTCGGCCTGCAACGTATTCGTCTGAAAGAAGCTCTGCGGCCTCACCTTATACGTTCTGTTGCCCAATCGCTCCGTTAAATAGGGCTTGCCCGCAAACAACTGTACCTCCAAATCCTGCAAGGTATCGTTACGCTTGGGATTGATCACGTACACCAAACACACAATTTTATCAAAAGTATCGGCGATGTACTGCATCAGCCCCGCATTCTCTTCCCGCTCCTCGTGAAACGATACCAAAACCATCCACTCGCCATCGCGGTTGCATCGGAACATGATGTTGCGCATCTGTCCTTCCTGCTTAATCACGTTGAAAAAGTCGATCCCATTCGCCTCGCAATACCCCTTCACCCCGCGCTGAATCAAATTCACATAATCGGGCATCAAATGACACGCCTCAATGTCCAATACCTTGTCGAATTTTCCTGGCATATGAAACCCCAACGCCGTTGGAAAAGGCTCGCCCTCCGCAGGCATTACCGTCACCCAACTGCGATCGGCAAACGTCAGTTCCAGCTTGTTGCGATACCCATAAACTTGACCACTACCCAAAATTGGCATCACCTCAAATCCTTCCACCTTGCCAATCCGCTCCATCGCATCCACCACCTGCTGTTGCTTGAATGCCAACTGATCCGCATAGCCCAAATGCTGCCATTTGCAGCCACCACACGTGCCAAAATACTGACATGTAGGATCAACGCGCATTGCAGATTTCTCATGAAACTTGATGATTTTGCCCTCCATGAAGTTCTTTTTCTTCTTCACGATTTGCACGTCCACCACATCGCCCGGCGCGGCGTATTTCACAAAAATTACCTGTCCGTCGTGACGGCCAATACTATGTCCCTCGGCCGCAGCCGCTTCAATGGTTAGTTTCTCGAATATGCGAAACTCTTTTACTTTTCTTGTCATTCAGATTGCTTCTTTCTCTTTATCACCTCGCCCAACAAGTTCAAAAACTGGTCTGGAGGCAAATAACCCGCTTGCGACGCACGTTTGTCGTTCTTGGCCGGATTAAATATAAAATAACTGGTGGGATATCCCCCAGGCTGACCGTTGGCCAACCAATACAACAACTCATTGCTGCTCAAGTTATAAGCACCAAATTTGTGCTTTTTTTCTACTTCTGGATTAAACTTAACGCAGACAAATTCATTGTTCAACACCGCAATCACTTGGGCATTTGTATAGGTTTCTCTGTCCATCACTTTGCACCAACTGCACCAGTCGGTATAGGCATCCACCAACAAGATCTTATTCTCTGCCTTGGCTTTTGTATACCCCTCAGCGAAGTCCATCCATGTCAACTTTCCATCGGTTTGATGCGTAGCGGACGATGCGGTTTCACTCGATGTTACCGACGAATCGCTTGAAGAAGTTTCCGTTGATGCATTAGACGCATCGCCTTGAACTGCCTCTGATGAG
>CAJBVU010000070.1 GCA_903959115.1 uncultured Bacteroidota bacterium | reverse complement strand
TTGTAACCATAAAAAGAAATGTTTACGGAAGATTACTATTGATTTTATTATCTGCAGTGGGAATGTGGTTCCTATTTGGCACCTACAGACAGGCCAAGTTGGAAGAAAATTTGTCGAAGTATTATAAAGTTGATAAGTATAAGAAAGAGTTAGAAAAAAGTCCAGGGGATTCGAAAATCTCTAAGAAATTTGATCAGGCGTCTACAAATTTTAATCTTAGCAAACCATACTTAAAGAATTTTGATACCGATGGTCCGTACAAAATAGCGGAAGATATAGCGGCTGTTGTTGACTTAAAATACATTGAGAATAGCAAGATTAAAGGGATTGTTGCAAAAAAGCTAAAGATTGATCAAAGCAAAAAAGCGGCATTTTATGACCCAGCGCTTGTGCCTTTACACAATGCAGCCAATAGTGCTTTGGAAGAATGTGCACCTATCATTGAAAATTATCATACAGCGGGCATAGATAGTACTGCAAGTGCATTAACTCAAAAGTTGGGTATGGACAAAGTGGGAGATTATGACAAGTTTAAAAAGAGCTTGACGGTGAATGCGAAAAGTGAATTAGAGAAAGAGTTGGATAGGGCAGATAACCGGATGTTGTTGTATTGTATTTTCTGTGTGATTGCGATATTCATGTTGAGCTATATTTATTGTGAGTTGATTCAAAAACCCACGGCAAATCGCATGGTGAACATGTTCAAAAAGTTGCAGCTATTATCTAGTGCAGCATTCTCCATAGGTCACGGCGGAAACGATGCTCAAAAGGTAATGGGTATTATAGGTGCGGCTTTAATTGCTGATAATTACATTTCGGAATTCAGTGAATTGCCAAATTGGGTACCAATGGCATGTTATGTAGCGATTGGTTTAGGCACAATGAGTGGCGGCTGGAAAATCATTAAAACAATGGGCACTAAAATTACAAAAGTGACACCATTGGAGGGCGTTAGTGCTGAAACTGCGGGTGCGATCACCTTGTTTATGACAGAGCAAATGGGTATTCCAGTGAGTACAACACATACGATAACAGGATCAATTATAGGTGTTGGCGCAACAAAACGATTGAGTGCGGTGCGATGGGGTGTTACCAGAAACTTATTGGTTGCTTGGATTATTACGATTCCCGTGAGTGCTTTGGTTGCGGGTTTATGTTACTTGCTATTAACCCTATTTGGAATAAGATAGAGGTTCAGTGTATGGGTCAATTTAAGCCTCTAACAAGGGAAATTGCCCTATGACTATTAGTAGAATGGTTCATTCATTTGCCGACGTCATTATTGATTTGGTTATTTTGCGTGTAATCCACCATATTGTGTATCTGTTAGTGTTGCTTTGATAAAATTCTGTATCGGTTAACAAATCCAAAGATGTCACATCCCAATCATTTTGTAACTTTGATTTTCTGATGATAGAAACTAATGCCAATCCAACCGCTTTTATTCACCCTTCTGCTATTGTAGACGATGGTGCAATAATTGGCGAAGGAACCAAAATATGGCATTTCACTCATGTTATGTCGACCGCAAAATTGGGTGTCAACTGCAACGTGGGTCAGAATGTTTTTGTTGGTAGCAACGTCACAATTGGCTCGGGTGTTAAAGTCCAAAACAACGTATCCATCTATTCAGGCGTTGAAATTGAAGACGATTGCTTTTTGGGACCGAGCATGGTATTCACCAATGTTATAAACCCAAGATCTCATGTTGAGCGCAAGGATGAGTACAAACTTACCAAAGTAAAAAAGGGCTGTTCCATTGGTGCAAATGCCACGATCGTATGCGGTGTTACATTGGGCGAGTATTCATTTGTTGGCGCTGGTACCGTGGTTACCAAAGATGTGGCGGACTATGCTGTTGTAGTTGGAAATCCCGCAAAGCAGATTGGATGGATGAGTGCGTTTGGAGAGAAATTGCATTTTGATGAAAACGGCGAGGCGATCTGTGACAGTAGTGGTGAGAAATATCGCTTGGATCACAATCAAGTGAGCAAATTGAAATAAATATGGAGCAAAAAAAGATTTTAGTTACAGGCGGATTGGGCTTTATTGGTTCGCATACGGTAGTTTGTTTGCATGAAGCGGGGTATAAGCCTGTAATCATAGACAATCTGCATAACTCAAGAATTGATGTACTATCAGCGATCGCACAACTCATTGGTTATACACCAGAGTTCATCCAAGG
>CAJBVU010000069.1 GCA_903959115.1 uncultured Bacteroidota bacterium | reverse complement strand
TTCTCAAGCGGAGCCATTCCCTCGTCCACAGCAAAATACTTGGCGATCTGGCAAATCATAAATTCGTCCATCACGTCAATCACATTGCGATACGATGCTTTGTCGTCGTTCTTCAACAACACCACCAACCTCGAATCTCTTTGTGCTTGTTTTACTTTGGCATCGATGGCATTGCGCTTGGCAGTATCTTTCTCATCGATCTTGTTCAATTGTTTTTCAAAATCACGCAACTGCGTCAAAAGCGTTAAATTACTCTCAACCAATATTTTACGCAATCCATTTTTAGTGTAGTCGGTTTCTTCTAAAACGGCTTTGTCGTTCAATGCTCCACGATACCAATACACTTTGTCGTTCCCGGTTAAAAGTATGGTGATACCATCCTTTACCTCGGGCTGCTTCATGTTCTTTAAATCCTTTTCATCCAGTTTTTCTGGAAAGATCATTCTCAACACCTTGGGCTGAGAAAAAGTTGAGGTAAGTACGAAGAAGGTCAACAACAAAAACGCCAAATCCACCAGTGGGGTCATATCCACACGGGTACTCTGTTTTTTGGCTCTTTTTTTGCCACCGCCGCCTCCGCCACCATTCGATTGTATTTCTGCCATGGTTCTACTCTCCTATTTAGTCTTTCGGTTTGGCTTCCAAACCAGTGATCATCTGAAAATTCTTTACTTTGGCTTCTCTAAATACTTGAATAACGTTTTTTAGTACGTTGTATTTTGTGTTACCGTCGGCTTTTACCGCAAACTGAATGTAATTTTCCTTATCAAAAGGCAATCCACGCTTGGTGGCTTCAGCTTCGCGGTCTTTAAAATCGTCGTGTGCTCTCAAACGGGCATTATAGGCCCAATGATAAAGCTGACTCTTTTTTATGTTTAACGTATCGTATGGAACGCCAGCTTGCTGCACTTTCGCACGCGCATTGACTTCCAATTCTAGATACGAACTGATGGATTCCATTTTTAGTCCGATTGGACCAGCACCAGCAAATTTCTTTACTTCCTCTGCACTCATTTGCACCTTGAAATCGCGCATCATATCCTTCAAAACCAATTCTTTTACTGCAGGATTGGTGATGTCAATGAATACCCTGCCATCTGCATCTACTGTCACCAAAAACACCTGTTTAGGTATCTGCACTTCGGTGGTAGAGGACGGAGGATCTACGAATACGGGCTCTGGAGCACGGAAACTTGAGGTCAACATAAAGAACGTTACCAGAAGGAATGCCAAATCCACCATTGGCGTCATATCCAATGAAGGGGTGGAACGGGGCATACTTACTTTAGGCATGTTCGTAAATTTAGGGCGTTAATCCGGGTTTAAACCAAAAGGTAAATACCGAATTAACCGTGGTTGGCCTGGAAGTTAGAAATAATTGAATAACCCGCTTCGTCCATGCTGTGTGTCATAGTGTCGATGCGGTTCGAGAAATAGTTATAACTGATGATCGCCAAGGTTGACCCAATGATACCGAAAGCCGTGTTAATCAAGGCTTCAGAGATACCTGTTGCCAAGGCTGCAGTATCAGGAGTACCAGAGTTAGCCAACGCAGCAAACGCACGAATCATACCAAATACTGTTCCGATCAAACCGATCAAAGTACCAATAGATGCACAAGTTGTGATGATAACCAAGTTCTTAGAAAGCATAGGCAATTCCAAGCTAGTTGCTTCTTCCAATTCCTTTTCGATAGCAGCTTTCTTCTCATCGCGATTCAAATCTGTTTTCGCAGCAACCACTTGGTAGCGTGTCAAACCAGAACGAACCACATTGGCCAAAGAACCACGCTGTTGATCACAAGCAGCAATCGCACCATCCAAATTGTTTTGCTCCAACATAGAACGCATTTTGTGTACAAATGCAGTTGCATTTCCACGACCTGAAGCCGCAGACAAAGTGATAAAACGCTCAATAGATACCAAAATTACAGTGATGTTTACCGCAATCAACAAAGGTACGATGGCGATACCACCGCGATAGATAATTCCCAAAAGTCCCAATGGGTGACCTTTTGCGACGTCTCCATCTTCAAAGTTTGCAGGATTTCCTAAAAAGAAAATGTAAATTGAGTAACCAGCGGCAATTGCAAACAAAATGGCAAGGCCAGAGAAATATGCCATCCAAGC
>CAJBVU010000068.1 GCA_903959115.1 uncultured Bacteroidota bacterium | reverse complement strand
GCGATGGCTTGGATTATTTCTTTTTCAACTTTGCTTTCACCGCATTGAAAAGGATGGGTAAAATCGAAATGCCGATGATCCCAAAAACTACGGTTTCAAAGTGGTCGTGCACCCAGGGAATAGATCCCAATAAATACCCCAGTGTGGTGATGCTTGTCACCCAAAGTACCGCTCCGGCGATGCAATAGCCAATAAACTTTTTGTAGGTCATTGAGCCAAGTCCGGCCGCAAAAGGAGCAAATGTCCTCACGATGGGGACAAAGCGCGCCATGATGAGGGTATAGCCACCATGTTTTTCATAAAAGGCTTCGGTTTGTTCGAGGTATTCTCGCTTGAGCAGTTTCCATTTGAGGTCGAATATCCGCACCCCAATTTTAGATCCAATAAAATAATTGGTATTATCGCCCAAAAGGGCAGCCACAATGAGCAGGGGGATGAGGACAAAAATATTGAGAGGGTGTCCGTCCATCGCGGCGATGGAGCCGGCGGCGAAAAGCAGGGAATCTCCAGGGAGCAGGGGCATGACCACCAGTCCGGTTTCAACAAAAACGATGGCAAAAAGGATCAGGTAGGTGAGGTTTTTATATTCGCCTACTAGAAATTGCAATTTTTCATCGAGGTGTAGGAGCCATTCTTTGGCAAAATCGAGGAGGGAGAGGATGGTCATATCGACTACAATTTTACGACATCGGCTTGAGGGGATTGATATTTGATTTTGTATATTTGTGTTTTATGCAAAAATTTGTCTTGAATCTTGGGTTAAAGCGCATCAGCCTTTGGGTTTTGATGATGGTTTGTGCAGGCATTGCGATTTCGGCTTGTGGGTCGCCCAGAGGACATGTGAAAGCAAAAAATACCGGCTGCAACTGCGGATTTTAATCGGACTGATTGATGATTAACGATTTAAATTGTTGAAAGTTCAACAAAATTGATCGTGAACGATGCATCTTTCTTGGTGTATTGTTGGGGTAATATGGCTCGCGATGCCTAATTTTGCGCAAAATTTAACAATGACAACGCAATCTACATACGTTCCTTACAAGGTAAAAGACATCTCATTGGCAGAATGGGGTAGGAAAGAAATTAAAATGGCCGAGGCTGAAATGCCTGGTTTGATGGCACTTCGCGCTGAGTTTGGTGCGTCTAAGCCATTGGCTGGCGCTCGCATCGCGGGTTGTTTGCACATGACAATTCAAACTGCGGTTTTGATCGAAACGTTGGCTGAATTGGGTGCTGAGGTAACTTGGAGCTCTTGTAACATTTTCTCAACGCAGGATCACGCTGCCGCTGCAATTGCTGCTGCAGGTATTTCTGTTTACGCTTGGAAAGGTCAGAACGAAGAGGAATTTGATTGGTGTATCGAACAGACTTTACATTTTGGTGCGGAGCAAAACCCATTGAATATGATTTTGGACGATGGTGGTGATTTGACCAACATGGTTTTTGATCGTTACCCTGAGTTGATTTCTGGTATCAAAGGTTTGAGCGAAGAGACAACCACTGGTGTTCACCGTTTGTATGAGCGCATGGCGAAAGGCACTTTGCATATCCCAGCGATCAACGTAAACGATAGCGTAACCAAGAGCAAGTTTGATAACAAATACGGTTGCAAAGAGAGTTTGGTAGATGCAATTCGCAGAGCTACTGATATTATG
Organism: uncultured Bacteroidota bacterium; assembly: GCA_903959115.1. Taxonomy (GTDB): domain Bacteria; phylum Bacteroidota; class Bacteroidia; order NS11-12g; family UBA955; genus UBA955. Next base: position 4,590 of record CAJBVU010000068.1, on the reverse strand, counting down.
ATGGCCGGTAAAGTGGCTGTTGTTTGTGGTTATGGTGATGTAGGAAAAGGTTCTGCCGATTCATTGCGCGGTGCAGGTGCACGTGTTATGGTGACAGAGATCGATCCGATTTGTGCATTGCAAGCTGCGATGGATGGTTATCAGGTGGTACACATCGACAAAGCGATTCCTCAGGCGAATATCGTAGTAACGGCTACAGGTAACTGTAACATCGTATCTGCGAAGCATTTTGAGTCGATGAAGGACAAGACCATCGTTTGTAATATTGGTCACTTCGATAACGAAATTGATATGGCTTGGTTGAACAAAAACCACGGCGATACAAAGTATACCATTAAGCCACAGGTTGACGTTTACAACTTGAACGGCAACGAAATCATCGTATTGGCTGAAGGTCGTTTGGTGAATTTGGGTTGCGCAATGGGTCACCCTAGTTTTGTAATGAGTAACAGTTTCACCAACCAAACTTTGGCTCAGTTGGAATTGTGGAATAACCACGCCAGCTACAAAAATGAGGTTTATGTGTTGCCAAAGCATTTGGACGAGAAGGTTGCTAAGTTGCACTTGGCTCACATCGGCGCTGAATTGACAGAATTAACTGTTGAGCAAGCGGATTACATCGGTGTGAACGTGAACGGTCCTTACAAGAAGGATACTTACAGATATTGATTTAGGGGATGTCCTTGTAATTTCCGGGGACGTTTTTTTATGATAGGAGTAACGAAAAAAGGGGGCGCAGCCCCCTTTTTTCGTTTGAATTGAATTTGATGTCGTTCACGATTGAACGTATCATCATGATTGTACTCTTAAAGCAACGCATCTCTCCGCGCTGATGTCTATCACCCCGCAACACAATCATGCGGAAGAACCTTATCACCCTAATTTGCATCCTGCTCGGATTCTCTAGCGCCGCCGATGCACAATACAACTTCAATGCCCCTAACGCATCGGCCTATAACCCATTCAATAATAGCTACCTGATCACCAACCAAGGCAGTGGCGAAGTCCTTCAGATCGATAGCGCTGGCAATAAAACCTTGTTTGCCAAAAACCTGAAATCGCCCCGAAATATCGCATTTCATAAACTCCCTATTGGTTACGCCGTGCTCGTCCTCGACTCCAATCGCATGGTTATCTATGATACCGCAGGCAATCTCATGGGCACCGAAACAATCAGTGGCATTCGTCAAATTCAAGACTGCGCCTACGATTCCATCGCCCAAGTCCTTTATACCACCGACCGCGTTCGAGGCTGCATCTATAAAACGACCTTCGCCGCCGCATCGCCCCACACACCTCATACCTCGATCTGGGTGAGCAACCTCACCAAACCCTCCGCCATCATCTGGCAAAAGAGCAACAACCGACTGCTGCTTGTTCAAGATACCGCCAATACCAAAATTCTGGCCGTGTCGATCAGTGATTCCAGTGTGCAAACCGTTAGATCGACCAACATCAAAAATGCGATGGGACTGGCCGAGGACGCTCAAGGCAATCTTTACATTGCATCGGTGGGCGACAAATACATTTATCAACTCAACAAGTACTATAGCGGCAACCCCAAAGTGCTTCTTAGCGAACCCAAACCCGGCGACATCACGATTGTGAGTGAGCGCAACGAATGGGTCTACACTTGCATCATCTGCGGCAAAGTATTCGTGGCCGATATACACTTATTTGGGGCAGATAGCGAAATTGTGGGATGCGCCGGCGATAGTGTTACCACCTACAAAAACCCCTTCATCAAAAACATCGGTACGTTTGATACAGGTAATGAATTCATACTTGAGCTGAGCGATGACAAAGGCAATTTCGCCAAAGGATATGCGCTAAACCGCGTTTCCGATACCCTCATTCCTGCAAAAATTGATGCCGTACTTCCGAGCAATATCCCTGCGGGTATGGGCTACCGAATGAGATGGAGTAGCACCAAGCCAAAGATCACTGGGGCTATCCAAATGACGCAAATTCTGGAAGCACCGAGCTTGCTATTGTCGGATAAAGGGTTTGTACGATACGATTGCGATGGCAAGGGGATTCGACTTAGAGCCCAAGATTCCGCGCAACATACCGACTATACTTGGCGGGTCAACGGTACGGTGATTCCTGATTCAACACAATTTCTCACTGTGAAAGGGAAAAGTCAAAATACGCAAAACGTGCACCTTTCGGCCAAACAATCGCTTACGGGATGTACGGCTCGTGATTCGGTACGCATCGTTTTTAGCAGTTCGCCGCAGGTGGCATCGCAATGGCCTATGGTTTCGGTTTGTTACAAAGATTCGGTGACACTGGGCGATACCTCGAGCAGCAGTATTCATCAATACAGTTGGAAAAATGGTCGCGGATGGAGCAGTCAATGGGTGAAGCCGCATTACTTGGCGGTTGAAAGGGATACATTTCACTGTACGATTACCTCAGCCCAAGGCTGTGTGGCACAGGTTTCACAAGTCTTGAATGTTACATTTTATGATTCTGTGCGATGGGTGAGGCAATCTGATACACTGTTGGAGGTGGCCTCAAAGTGGGGTGATACGCTATATTGGTTTTATAATGGGAAATTGCTTCGCGCCGATAAACAAACCCAGCAAATTCATCCTGATAGCGGATGGTACAACGTATGTACGGGTCTCAAAAAACGGTTAGGGCAGGTAGGTTGCGTGCACTGCATTGAGGGCTTTTATGTCAAGGCTAAGCCGGTTTCGGGTACCCAATCTTTTGAGCAGGCTGCGATGCGAATTTATCCCAATCCAGCGGGCGTGGGTAGTGATGTGGTTTTGAGTATTCAAGGCAATGGTATATCCCGAAACATCGTTGTTTACAATTCCGTGGGCAGCAAAGTTTCATCGCATCGCATTGGAAACGGACAGCAGCAAATTACTCTCGTCGCACCATCTGCAGGCATCTACTTCATTGAAGTGGAAGGCGCGGGGAAGTTGTTGAAGTGGATGGTGGAGTAGATGCAGTTTTCAAGTACTGATTTTTTGCAAATCTGAAATACCGGTGATTCAATCGATTGATGGGTTGGGGTTGCTCAAAGGGCGCGCCAATGAAAAGGCTGTCGGCGATTTTGCTGTTGGTCGTTGGCCATTCTTTGATTTCCTCGGGCGACATGATTTTTGCGGTGCGGGTTTCATTCAGTCCGATCCATTTTGAGGCGATGGCTGTTTCGTAACTCAATCCCCATAGCGAACCTTTTTGAGAAAGTGCATTTGTGATTTTCGCAACACTGTTGTTTGGCGCTTGATCTTCTGCGGGATGCTGAATTAGCAGTTTTGCATGGGGCTGCACCTTTACTAAATCAAATAGGAGTTTTTTCCTTTCGGTGTAGTTTGGCAGATGTTTCTGTATGCCGAGCATCATCGAAAAGGCCAAAAACCACAAGGGGATGCTAATGAGTTGTTGGGTTCGGGTTTGCGCTTTGGTTTGGTTCGCCCCCGGTTGTTCGTCGATTTGATTCGTTGATGCGATGGCTTGTTTTTCCGCGGCCCATTGGAAAATGCCAATCGAGAGCATGCCGATGACTGCAATGGGGTAGAAGAATTTTTCCATGTTGATGTGGGCATCGCCTTGGGAATAAATCAAAACGGCGGCCAGGGTATCGACTAAAAAAATCGCAAAGTAAATGGAAGTGATGATGCGGGACGGTTTTAGCAATCCGACGATAAAACAGGCGATGGCGGTTGCGGCGGGAATGAAAAACCAAGAGGCGTGAAGGAGATAGTTTACGCTAAATAGGTTAGTGAATTGCGTGAAATTCTGGATGTTGGTTAGTGTGCTGTAGAGCTGCGCATCGTAAGGATTGCTTGGGGTGATGAGTTGTTTGGCGATGAATAATCCGATGATAGCAATCGCAAGGGATAGGGTTTGTTTTGAGTCCAATTGTCGCCATCCAAATAAAACTAAAATGGGGAGGAATAAAACGCCAGCGGGGTGTGACAGCCACGTAATTGTGATCGACAAAAAGAGTAACAGGGGGAGTCGTTTCGCGTCCAAAACAATCCATTGAATGGCGGTAATAAAGGCCAGTGTGCTGAGACCGATTTCGTTATAACCAATAAAAAATGCTTCGCTGCCGCCGCTAATAATCACCAAAAAATATAACCATCGCAGGGGGCTTTTGTGAAAGAAAATCCACCCCGCCCAAGCCATAAGTGGGAGGATTAGGTTGATGCTTTGCATGACCCATTTGATTGGTGCGCCCAAATGTGAAAGCAGCTGACCCGGCCAAACCAATAGCTCGCAAGCGAATCGGTCGTAAAAGAGACTTTGGTGATTTAGGATTCTAAAAAGGGTGTAGGCACTGTCTGTGTGAAGCCATCTTTCGGCCCCTAAGTAGAAAACAACGCAAAGGTAGATCGGCCAAAGGAATCCTTCTCCTTGATCACCGATCCATCGTTGTTTCCAAGTCATGGCGGGTTATTCGGCTACCGTTTCAGTTTCTTCTGCAACCAGAACTGTACTCAAGATTTCGGGTTCATCGTCTTTTTCCACGATGAGGTTGTCTATGATGAATTCTTGACGCTCCGGGGTGTTCTTACCCATGTAATAATTGAGCAATTTTTCGATGTTCGATTCCTGGCTCAAGAT
>CAJBVU010000067.1 GCA_903959115.1 uncultured Bacteroidota bacterium | reverse complement strand
CGCTGCTGTGTTGTCACGAAAAGGAAGGAATGATGCCATTGAAAATTATGATGGAAGAAATAGCGGCGCAACATGGGTAGCGATTACTACAATTAATCCATTTCCATTGCCTATCCTTGGCGGCGCAGCCGTAGCAGGCATTTGCGCAATTCGCGAACCGGCAGATCACAATCTAAATTATCCAGATTCAGCCCTAATGAATAGCCCCATATACAGCAGCGCCTACAGAGAACAAGCTCATAGAATTAAAAGAAAAAAACTTCTAAAATACTTTGCGGTAACTGCCATCACGGAGACTACACTAGCGGTGGTTTTCGTTATTGGGTTCCTCGCTGCATTTTTTTGAACCACTTTTTCCCAGTTAAAAGTTAAAAACTCTGCCCCGTGGAACAAATTCTAAACCTCAAAAACCTCGGCGGCATCGATGATCTACGTCCCTTCTTTGGCGAAATCCAAGCAATCAAGGAAGGCAAATACTATCACCTCATTGGCGATATCCACCTCAACCAAACTGAATTTGCGCGGTTTACAAAAAAACCTAGATTCAGCAGCATGGGCGCCGTGATCTATGCCGGCATCAACCGCATTTGTAAACTTACCCAAAAAATGCCTAGCGATTTCGCCGTGAGACTGCTACAACCCAACCCCCACTCCGGCGTGGTGAATATCGAAATTATCCATGGCCGCGACGCCGTCCTAGCCCCCGACACCCTCGTCCCCGCCATCTGGATCCAATACAACCTCCGCGCCCCCAAGTTTGTTAAATTTTCCCTCCTGCTCTACCGAATCCAATGTGCCAACGGCCAGATGGTTCTGTTCGATGGCTTTATCAATGAGAAATTGCCTTCGGACGACATCAATCACATCCACCATCAGTGGTCGCCCTGTTTCTACAACTCCCTGTTTGACGCCTACGACGATGCGCTCGTTGTGATGAAAGAGCAAGCGATGGATCAAAATCGGATGGCGCAAACGCTCATGACTGTGTTTGGCATTGGCCGACGTGAATCGATCAGCGATCAGCGGAATTTTGGCCCCCAACAAGACCACTATGCGATATCATTGGACCGGATATTGGCATATCATATAGAAAAATATGGTGCAAACGCCAACGCATTACTTCAAGCCGCCAGTTACTTTGCATCACATGTGGAGCCCGAAATACATCAAAATTTGAGCGATGCCCAGCGATTCGACCAACTCAGCAAATACCGCGAGAAGCGTATGATTCAGGTAGGTCGTTTGATGGCTAAATTGGAGAAAAATTCCCGCAAACACCAACCCAGCAAACAGCTCCGCAACCGGGAATGGGAAGAGTTGTTCGATTTGAATTCCAAATAAACAATTTGTTGAGCAAGTCAAACACCGACAAACTTATTAAAGCATCGGTTTCAGTTCAGAGATGAACGACTGTAATTTACCGTTGAAACAAGGATAAATCGAGCAAACAACTCTTCGCTATACCATTGATATTTTTGGGTGAGTTTGATTACGTTTTTATGTGTATCATCTTGATATGCATAGCGTTTCATTGCCTCAAAATCCCTCCAAATACTAATCGTCGCTTGCTGAATAAAAGGCAATTCGCCAATACCAATCGCGAATTCTAATTCATCAAATTTATAAAGCTCATTTGCAGTCCTTCCCACTTTATTCCAAAATTGCCAAAGCCGTTGCCATTTGATTCGAGCCCTCGTTAAAACAACAATTTTACTTGAATCATCCATGATTGCACCCTGTTGAAATGGACTAATACCAGACCATTTGCCATGCGAGACAATATTCTTTAAGTATAAGGTTTGTAACGATAGGCACTTTTTCTGGTATTTTAGAAAATACGAATCCGATGCATAAAAGTCATCGGCATGCTTCTGAGACTCCCAAACGAGCAACCAAGCATAGGTGCTAAAACTGGGCATAAAATCAAATCCCTTTCCTCCCCCAGAACCCATCGACTTAAAAAATGTTAAGCCCGAAACTTGTTTCAATCTAAAAATAGCGAGCGGAACCTGCTTGAATGCCCAAAAATTGGATGAAATCGACTTCAATTTAAAAATGGTAACGGTTGTGATTTGTTCTGTCATGGCTACTATTTTTTTCTTAGTGCAATGGTTTGGATACCCAACGGAATCAGACGCTCTAGTGCAAATAACGGCATGAGTAGTACCTTCCAAAAGACCAAATTCCAAAAGTGACTCTCCATCGACCCACTCCAATCAATATTTTTCTTTTCTTGACGACCCAACCACCAAAGGGTAAAGGCCGACATAGTGCCGTATTTGGAATGTTCGACGATTTCCCAATCTTTTTCTGAAAATATCATCCTCCAACTTTTGAAACTAAACAAACTAATATGTCGTGGCGAATGCCAACCCTGCCAATATCTTCCTTGTAATTTTTGGATTATCCCCTGGTACATTGGAACCTCAATCAGAAGTACTCCATTGGGCTTCAAAAGTTGACTACACTTTTCTATAGTTTGATTAATATCATAATCATGCTCAAAATAGTGCCAAGCCGTAATGAGATCAAACTGTTTATGTAATTCAATATTCCGCCAATTACCTTCAACGAGAGTGAGATTTTTGTATTCAGGGTCTTCCCAATGTGCTGGAGTAAAATCAACACCTATGGTTTGAATGTTTGGATTTTCCGACAATTGGGCCAAAAAATCCGGCTTCCCACAGCCAATATCTAAGACATTCATTTCGGTTTGCTGATGCAAATGTTCCAACGCCAATTTAACCCTGCGTTTATTTAATTTTTGATCAT
>CAJBVU010000066.1 GCA_903959115.1 uncultured Bacteroidota bacterium | reverse complement strand
GGTTTCTACAACCATGTTTCGCAGCAAATTCAACTGGCGATGCTGGATCAAAGCACCCAGCTGTATCAATACATCAACATCGGCAAGATCAATAGCACGGGGGCAAACCTCGATATCGAACTAACGTACAAACAACACAGTCGCTCCGCATGGACTACCACAGCCACCCTAGGCGCCGATTGGATTAACACGCGCAGTCAACTATCCGATTCCAGCGATTGGCAGGGTTTCAACACCATTCAAGGCAAGTTTAATCTGAAGTTAAATCACCACAAAACCAGAAGCAGTGCACAGCTTTTCTGTCGTTACAGCGGCAACACCCGCGGATTTTTAGCCAACGGAAACACTTACCAAATTGCGCCATATACACTGGTTGATTTCACCCTTAATAGCGCCATCGCCAACAACTCCAACCACACAATCATACTGCAAGCGGGGTGTAAGAATTTGTTGAACGTAACCCAACTTCAAGGTCAGGCCGGCGGAGGCATCCACGGTGGCAATGGCGTCCTGAATATTTCACCCGGCAGGGCCTTATTTTTGTCACTCACCTTCCAATTCCAATGATACGCTGTAAAAATATCGTCCTGATAGGTTTGATCGCGACCGCTTTTTTTACCGCTTGCGAAAAACCCGAAAAACTATATCCACAGCCCAAAACCTCATTGGGGGTGCAATCGCAGATTTTCGCCATGGGGGAAAACTACGCCAACCAGCTGTGGTTTGACTTCGCCACACAAAAAACTGAAACCAATGCTTTCGGACTTTGGCACATGGGATTTTCTTGCGACCCCAGCCAACCCCGCGTTTCCATCAATGGCGGCATCAGTGCGAGTTTCGGTGTGGCGCGTTTTGCTGGAAGCAGTTTTGGCAAGATCACCGCCGATAGCATTAAAAAAGTGCAATGGTATTTCGACAACCCCAACGGCGACCCCGATTCATCGGCTTTCCGGCGGGCATTTGTAAAAAATGGCACTCAGTGGGGAGTGAATGACTACACCTATGTGATCGATTTGGGCGACAAAATCAAAGACAGCACCCGCTACGTGCAGCTCAAATTCACTGACTGCAAACCCGGCCAGTCCTACGATTTTGAATACAAAAACATGGAACCCAATGGTTTTCAGCGTAAACAAACGATCACGGTGAACAGGGACAAAAACTTCGTGTATTATCAGTTCCTTGAGCATCGCACCGTGGACAACGAACCTTTCAACAACGATCAGTGGGACATTCTATTTACTACCTACAAAGAGAGTGTGCCGGATGCAAATGGCGTACCCTACCCTTATGTGATTCGCGGGGTGTTGATCAATCCGAAGAAGGTGAGTGTTGCGCAGCTCGACAAAGTGGATTTTAACGCCATAGACAAGGCCTATGCCAGTGCGGTGGTGTATGGTAAGAAGCAGGATGAGATTGGCTACGATTGGAAACAATACGACCAAACTGCCGAGCGATATACGATGGTACCCAACCGCGTATATTTGATAAAAACTACAGACGCCATCATCAAAATGAAATTTGTGGATTTTTACAACGACCAAGGCGTTAAAGGGTATCCAAAAATGGCTTGGGAAATATTACAGTAACCTTTCCTCGTTTTTTTTGTTGGTTTGGTGTAATGTCATTTTTATTTCTCGATTTTTTGAATAATTTGCATCCAACAAATCGGTTTTCCGATGCGATGTCTAACCAAAAAAATCATCATCATGAGCAGCAAAAAAAACGACAAAGGCAAATGGTTCCACAAGTTGCACCAGTTGCAGAAACGCATGACCAGAATGACAATTAACGTAGGCCACTCCGAAGACAAAATGGCCATTAGAAAATCACGCATCCGAACCTTACTTACCCAAATCAAAGGCAGAGGTAAATCGTACGTCCCGCCGATAGACATAGAACCCAATTTCCAGTGAAAAACATACTCTTAACATTGACCTTGGCCAGCAGTGCTACCGCACTGCTGGGCCAAACCGAAACCCACAGCCACGCTGCAGCCACCGTTCAACCCGCCGACGAGCCCCATTTAAAAAACCTCACCCAATTGACCTTCGGCGGTGATAACGCAGAGGCATACTGGAGTTTTGATAGCAAAGCAATTACGTTTCAAAGCAATTTCAAAACTTGGGGTGTTCAATGCGATCAGATTTTCACCTCACCCATCAAAAAAATGGGAATTAAGGATACTACAAGAAAATCTACTCTCGTAAGCACTGGTTTGGGTAGAACCACCTGCTCCTATTTTATGCCAGACAACAAACACATTTTGTATGCGAGCACGCATGAAGGCGACTCTGAATGTCCGCCAACCCCAGAATCAAATGGTAAATACGTTTGGGCTATTTATTCCAATTTCGATATCTATGTAGCAGATTTAAAAGGAAATATCACCAACAAACTCACCAGCAGCCCAGGATACGATGCAGAAGGAACCGTATCGCCCGATGGCAAATCAATCGTTTTCACTAGCACCCGTTCAGGCGACTTGGAACTCTGGATCATGGACATCGATGGCACCAACCCACGTCAGATCACAACGGGTTTGGGTTACGATGGAGGCGCATTTTTCTCGCCGGACAGCAAAAAACTCGTTTTTCGTGCTTCACGCCCTGAGACCGAAGAGGAAAAAGCCAAATACATAGATCTTCTCAGCAAAGGACTAGTAGAGCCAACGAACATGGAAATTTACACTTGCAATGTAGATGGCAGCGATCTTCATCAAGTAACCCACTTGGGCAAAGCAAACTGGGCACCCTTTTACCATCCTGCAGGGAAAAAAATTATTTTCTCTAGCAATCATCACAGCAAAAGAGGTTACGATTTCCAATTGTACATGATCAACGAAGACGGTACAGGTCTTGAGCGGATCACTAACAATAGCATGTTCAATGCCTTTCCGATGTTCTCTCCTGATGGGAAAAAGCTGATTTTTAGTTCAAACAGAAACAATCACGGTACGCGCGACACCAATCTTTTTGTCGCCGAATGGGTTGATTAATTTTCGATGCGATGCTTGTTAAATCAGAAGCCCTGGTCATCAAGCGCACACCCTACACGGACCATTCTGCCGTTGTAAAACTATTTACCCGAGAGTTTGGGCTGCTTCCCTTCTTGATTCAAGGACTCCACGGCAAACAAAATAAGAATTCCCTTTTCCAACCCGGAACCCTCATTGAAGTGGTTTTCCACAAGCAAAATCGCGGTATGATGCGGGCCAAGGAAATCTCTTTGATTTCAGGCTGGGGTTATACCCATCACCCATTGCACGACCAAGTTCGGTGGTTTTTTCTCGAGATATTGAGTCATAGCTTACACGAAGAGCAGCCCGAAGAAACACTATTCGATCTCAGCAAAGTCACTTTTCAATCGCTAAACGACGGCTGCAAGCACTTGCCCATTTTACCCATACAATTCCTATTTCGCTTTTGCGATGTCACCGGTCACGGCATTCAAATCACTGAAGAAACAAAACGAATTGGGTTTGATATTTTATCAGGGATGCCTGCCACATCAAAGAGCGTCCCTTCCAACATGATCGATGGGGAATTATGCATCGCACTAGAAGAAATTTCCATCAACAACAACTTCACGCTACCATCCAAATACAGAAGGAGCTTAGTTAATAAATTGGTACAGTACGTAGAAATTCACGCCATCCCTGGCAAAACATTGAAGTCGCTAGACATCCTGCAAATGATTATGCAAGAACCGCAGCAATAGCCTCTTCATTCAGCATCGCCACAGCCAAATCCACCATATTCTTTGAGCCAATAAACAATGGCACGCGCTGATGCAATTCCGTAGGCTTCACATCCAAAACACGCTCTTTACCAGTACTCGCTGCTCCACCAGCCTGTTCCACCAAAAACGCCATCGTATTGCACTCATACATCAAGCGCAATTTACCGTTTGGTGTCTTTTCAGTGGGAGGATAGAAAAAGATACCACCCTTTAATAAATTTCTATGAAAATCGGCGATCAATGACCCAATATATCTTGCAGAATAAGGTCGGCTCGTAGACTTATCCTTCGTCTTACAATAATTGATATACGCTTGAACACCCGCTGGAAAATCTTCAAAATTCCCCTCATTCACACTAAATATCTTTCCGTTCGCTGGCGTTTGAATATTGGGATGACTCAAGCAAAATTCCTGAATGCCATCATCCAATGTAAATCCATTAAGTCCCACGCCAGTTGAATAGACCAACATCGTACTGGAACCATAAATAAAATATCCCGCTGCCACCTGATGCTTGCCTTTTTGTAAACAGTCATCGATGCTTGGCGCAGCCATTGGGTTTTTGCGACTGTAAACCGAAAAAATGGTACCAATACTCGCATTCACATCAATGTTAGAACTTCCGTCCAAAGGATCCATCGCCACCACATATTTCTCATTTTCAGCCCCTTCAACGTAATACACATCGTCGTTCTCTTCAGAGATAATCATACACACCTCACCGCTTCTCTCGAGGTTGGCAATAAAAATATCGTTTGCAATGATATCCAACTTCTTCTGCTCCTCGCCCTGAATATTCGTAGACCCTTGATTCCCAAGTATATCCACCAAACCTGCCTTACGAACATCGCGGTTCACCATCTTAGCTGCAAGCTCCAACGATCTAAAAATCTTACTTAAAGAACCTTGGGCGTCTTTATACAGCGACTGCTGATCAACAATAAACTGTTCGAGGGTGATAACTTTAGAATAGGACATAACTACATTAACAACAAATGGTATTTATTTTGCAAAACAACAACAAAAACCCCAATTAAACGACTACTAACCCATCCATGAGAATTTTCAAATTTGGAGGTGCCTCCATTAAAGACGCCGCAGGAGTAAAAAATGTGGCTTCCATCCTTACCATGGTTGACTCCAATGACGTACTTGTGGTTATTAGCGCTATGGGAAAGACTACCAATGCATTAGAGTCGGTAATTCACCATACATACCATAATACCGGCGAGGCAAAAACGGCATTAAAAGTAGTTTTCGATTATCATAATGGCATCCTTGCAGAACTATTTGAATTGGGCAATTTATTTGGTGTAATCGACCTAAAAAACATCTATCGGGAGCTAGAGAACTTGATTGATAGCCCCAGCGCTCAGGATGATTACGATTTTCTATACGACCAAATCATTGGTTATGGAGAATTGATAGCAACCAAAATTGTGAGCCACTACCTGTTATCTCAAGAAATTGAAAATCAATGGGTTGATGCGAGAAACTTCATCATCACAGATGCTAGGCATCGAGATGCTAGGGTTCAATGGAAAGAGACCGAAGAATTGATCAAATCCAATTTAATGCCCATCGCAAAGACAAATTTGGTCATTACCCAAGGGTTTATCGCCAGAGGAAAGGGCGGCGAAACTACAACCCTAGGCAGAGAAGGTTCCGATTATAGCGCAGCCATTTTTGGAAGCGTTTTGGGCGCCGAAAGCATTACCATTTGGAAGGACGTGGCCGGTGTGATGAATGCCGATCCTAAAAAGTTCGACAATGCTGTACTAATTCCGGCACTTACGTATAACGATGCAATAGAATTGGCTTATTACGGCGCTTCGGTAATTCACCCCAAAACAATCCAACCCCTCAAGGCCAACCACATTCCTTTATTTGTTCGATCGTTTTTAAACCCCACCGCCCCAGGAACCAAAGTGAGCGATGAGAATTCTCGTATCGAGGTTGCTTGTAAAATACACAAAGACAATCAGTTGCTACTTGAAATCAGCACAAAAGACTTCACTTTCATCGCCGAAGATCACCTAAAACAAATTTTCCAGGCCATGTCGGAAAATAAAGTACGATGCAATTTGATGCAGAATAGCGCCATTGTATTTAGATGCGTAATCGACAATAAGGAAAATAAGCACAATCCATTGGTGAAGGCTTTGGAGCAATTGGGTTTGGGAGTTTCAGTGCAAACAGATCTAGAATTGTTAAGCATATATCATCCTGAGGGTGAATTTGATTCAGCGATACATTTCGCATCAAACCAAACGATTGTATTACAACAGAACATGGGAAATTCGATCCACTATTTATTGAAAAGCAACTAGAATTAATTGGATGAACGAACCTTTAATCGCTGTCCAACATTTATTTGGTTGGTCGACAAAGAATTCCAAAAGCGAATCTGCTCCACAGTAACGCCATAGGTTTTGGATATTGAATACAAAGTCTCTCCAGATTCTACGAAGTGATATGTATCCATCGGCTTTCCATTTGGCGACACATCATTGCTCATAAACTTGCGATAATCAATAGGCTTTGCCATTTGCATTCTACTGGCGGTATCACTACCAGGGATTAATGTGGTGGGTGGATTGGAACGTTTAGAACGCAAATTCAATACTTCTCCAGGCTGCACCTCTTCACCCGGCTCTAAGCGATTTAACTTATACAAGTGCTTCACCTTTACGCCGTATTGTTGCGAAATTTCGCGCATACTTTCACCGGGTTTTACTAGGTGATTGGTCTCTGTGGAACGACGTCTTTTGGGTTTTAAATAAATGATCTCACCGGGATTCAACATTTGTCCTTTTTCGATATCGTTGTACTTGTAGATCTGCCAAATTCCCATGTTATACCTCGCAGCAAGCGCTTCAGGGGTTTCGCCGGGCTTGGCGATAATGGCTTGAATTCCGTTGACTTCAGAGACACCGGCCAACGGGGCACTCCCCACTCCAGGCGTGCTATTGGAATTACCTTCCGATGGAATCACAAAATCATCACCCATAACCACCATGCTATCGAACTGACCCAAATGATACTTTTCGATCACCCCGATTAAAATATTTGAATAACTAGGATTGGTTGCATAACCCGCCTCCCGCAATCCTTTTGCCCAACCTTTGTAATCCGTAACACTCAACTCAAACAAAGGGAAATAACGTTTGCTATTTTTTAGAAACAAAGAATGGTCGCGGTAACTTTCATAAACCGAAGGATATCCTCTAAAACACTCATCTTTTGCATCGTCATCGGCCAAACAAAAAGTACCTGTCCAATTACTTCTGCATTTAATTCCAAAGTGATTGTTACAATTTTTTGCCAATTTGCTATTGCCGCTAGCACTTTCCAAAACGCCCTGACCTAAGGTGATACTTGCAGGAACGCCATGCATACGCATTTCCATCATAGCGATGCCTTTAAACGAGTCAATGTACTCGCGCGTACTCATCAATTGGCCCTTCAACTCCAACAAATTCAACAGTCCAAAAAGAATAAACGTGGCTCCTACCCTAACAAACTGTGTCAAATTCCAATTCATGCGAACAAACCTAAGCAATGGAATCAATGACCCAAGTATCAAATTATCCAAGGAATGTGAACTACCGTGTAAATTTTCGCCCATAAATCCCGAAATTTGTACATACCATGTTAAAACGTTTTCTATTAACGCTCCTAACAATTACCGCCGTTGCACAAATTTTTGCCGCCGGTTTTCCCAAGCCCAAGTTTGTAGCAACCTTTTCTAAAGCCACAGCCAAATCAGGCGATATCATAGAAATCATTGTTCGATTTGATGTTGCAAAAGGATTTCACGTTTACAGCGAAAAAAGCGATTGCCCAGAAGACGATGGTCCAATTCGTGCAAGTTTCGACTTCACACCCAATGCATCCTACCAACTAGTTGGAAAATTCTATGGCGTAGGCGACCACATGGTGAAAGAAACCGATATCTGGAATTGCAGCACCGGTGAGTTTGTTGGCAAAGGTGAATTCCGTCAGAAAATTAAAGTTTTGGGCTCCATCTCTAACAACGGTATCGAAATGATTTTTAACGGTCAAATCTGCAATGAAAGCGGGTGCGACAATATTCGGGATCAGAAAATCAATACCCCTACTTTAACAGTAAGTGGCCCAACTTTAGCCGCCGACCCGATCTCCACCACAAATACAGAATCCGCAAATTCTTCCGATGTCGCTACGCAGAATAACGATTCTAGTCAGATCGCCATTACCCCCAATACAGATGCCAACCCCGATCAACCTGCCTATAGAAACGGAAAATCGAGTAGCGCCAAAACTTTCAACGGCATGGCCGGTGAAGAAAAAAGCGAAGGTTTCATGGGATTGTTTATCCTTGCCTTTTTAAGCGGACTTACCGCATTGCTCACCCCTTGTGTATTCCCCATGATTCCGATGACGGTTTCATTTTTTATCAAAAACAACAATAGAAAAATCGCTTTGCGCGATGCCGCCATCTTCTCTATCAGCTTAATTGGCTTTTATACAATCATCGGCACAATTGTCGCCATGACCTTCGGCTCAAACGCCGTCAACTTTATTAGCACCCACTGGATCCCTAACATTTTCTTTACGTTGATATTTATCGTTTTTGCCGCAAGCTTTTTTGGCGCATTCGAAATCACTTTGCCTTCTTGGATTGTAAACAAGGTAGATCAACAAGCCGACAAAGGAGGAATCACCGGACCCATATTCATGGCGGTGACCATCGCTTTGGTATCGTTTTCTTGCACAGGGCCCATCGTAGGAACAGTTTTGGTTGAGGCGGTTCACGGCGATAAGCTCAGGCCTATCATCGGAATGTTTGGCTTCTCATTGGCCTTCGCATTGCCCTTCGGATTACTTGCCCTTTTCCCATCATGGTTAAACAATCTGCCAAAAAGCGGCGGATGGTTGAATAGCGTAAAAGTTGTTTTGGGATTTGTAGAACTCGCATTTGCATTGAAATTCTTAAGCATCCCAGACCAAACTTACCACTGGGGAATCCTCGACCGAGAAATTTACCTTAGCATTTGGATCGTAATTTTCACCCTAATGGGATTGTATTTAATGGGTAAAATCAAATTCTCGCACGACAGTGAAGTCAAATATTTCAGCGTTCCTCGTTTGGGACTAGTAATTACTACATTCACATTTGTTGCTTACATGATTCCTGGATTGTGGGGTGCCCCGCTAAAAGGACTGGCAGGATACTTACCCCCATTGAGTACCCAAGACTTCAATAGCAACATCAAAGGCGGCGCTCATGGAGAAGGCAACATCACAACTACCCCGTCCTATGCCAACGAACTGCACATCCCTCATGGATTGGTTGGTTACTACGATTACGACGAGGCCTTGGCCGCTGCAAAAGAATTGAAAAAACCTTTATTCATCGATTTCACAGGACATGGCTGCGTAAATTGCAGAAAGATGGAAGAAAAAGTTTGGTCTGATGAAGCCGTATTAGCCATACTCAAAAAAGACTACGTCATCGTTTCACTTTATGTAGACGATAAAAAAATAAAATTGCCAAGCAGCCAATGCTTTACCACCCCAGATGGTAAAAAGATTACCCGCCTCGGCGACAAGAACGCTTTCATTGAAGAACTTTATTTCGGAAAAACCACCCAGCCCTTGTATTGCTTATTAGATCAAAATGAAAACTTGCTACAACCTGCATTGGGTGCCGATCATTTCCAGTTCAATGTAGACCCCTTTGTTGAATTCCTAAAAAATGGAACTTCCGAATTTAACAAGCGTAAATAATTTAGAAGTCATGAATCGTATCGAATCCCATTTTGAGCAAGCATTGGAAACCTTAAAAACCTTCGCGGCGGACAAGGATCAAATGCAAAACATACAAAAAGCGGCCAATACCATGATCACCCAACTGCGAGCGGGAGGCAAGATCCTTTCCTGCGGTAACGGCGGAAGTCATTGCGATGCAATGCACTTTGCAGAAGAACTCACGGGTAGATATCGTGCGAATCGCCCAGGAATTGCAGCCATTGCCATCAGCGATGTCAGCCATATTAGTTGCGTTGGAAACGATTACGGATTCGACCAAATATTTTCGCGTTATGTGGAAGCTTTAGGCTCTAAAGGCGATGTTTTATTGGGAATCAGCAGCAGCGGGAATAGCACCAACGTGATCAATGCAATGCAGGCAGCCAAAGACAAAGGCATGGTAGTAATTGGGTTAACCGGTAAAGACGGTGGCAAAATGGCCCCGTTGTGTGATGTTGAAATTCGTGCACCGTATTCAGAATTCGCTGATCGTGCGCAAGAAATTCATATCAAAGTCATTCACGCTCTCATCGATAGCATTGAAATGGGCTTAGGTTACAGCAAATAGTTGTATTATTGCCGCGATGCATTTTATTGGATTTATTGGAATCGTTGTCATACTGGCCCTAGCCTTCCTCCTTTCAAACAACAGAAAGGCCATCAACTATCGCACCGTGGGTGTGGGATTATTGATTCAAGTAATATTAGCTGTCTTCATATTAAAGACCCCCGTTGGAAAATCGGTCTTTGGATTCCTAGGTAAAATCGTACAAAAGCTGCTGCAATTTTCCGACAAAGGTGCTGAGTTCATTTTTGGTCCTCTGGCACGCGACTCCCAGATGCAGGCGGTGTTCGGACAGAATTTCATCTTCTTTTTCCGTGTGATGCCAACCATCATTTTCATTGCAGTATTGGTCAAAATATTCTATCACTTGGGGATTTTGCAGTGGATTATTAAACAGATTGCCAAAGGAATGCATTATACGATGCGCGTTAGTGGCAGCGAAGCTTTAAGCAACATTTCATCGGCATTTGTGGGCCAGGTTGAAGCACAGTTAATGATTGGACCCTACGTAAAAGGGATGACGAATAGCGAATTATTGGCTTCTATGACGGGCTCTATGGCATGTATTGCCGGCGGTGTGATGGCAACGTATATCCAGATGGGTATCGACGCTTCCAGTTTGCTTGCTGCGAGTATTATGGCAGCACCGGGAGCCTTGGTGATATCTAAAATTGTTTGGCCTGAAACCGAAGTCAGCGAAACCGCTGGAACCGTAAAACTTGAGGTCAAAAAGGAAAACGCGAATCTATTGGATGCCATTTCTCAAGGTGCATCAGAAGGCTTAGGCGTAGCTTTGAACGTTGTTGCTATGTTACTTGGATTCTTGGCGTTGATTTACTTGTGTGATTATTTACTTGCAAGCATTGGCAACCTTTGGGGCGCACACCTTACCTTAGAAAGCATGTTGGGTTATGTATTTTCGGGCTTCGCATACGTGATGGGCGTTCCAAGTCAAGATATCCATACTGTTGGAGGTTTAATGGGCACAAAACTCGTGGTTAACGAGTTCGTTGGCTATTTGCATTTAAAGGAAGTAGCAAGCACATTGCAGCCCATAAGCGTAGTAATCGCAACCTTCGCCTTGTG
Source organism: uncultured Bacteroidota bacterium (assembly GCA_903959115.1). Lineage (GTDB taxonomy): Bacteria > Bacteroidota > Bacteroidia > NS11-12g > UBA955 > UBA955. The sequence goes on along the minus strand of CAJBVU010000066.1, from coordinate 14,620 downwards.
CGGATTTGCGAACTTTAGTTCAATCGCAATACAAGTAGGTGGGATTGGAAAAATAGCGCCATCGCGTAGAACTGATCTGGCCAAATTGGGATTCAAAGCATTGATATGCGGAACCTTAGCGAATTATCTAAGCGCTACCATTGCTGGGATATTACTTTGGTTTTAAATGAACTCAATTGCCTATTGATCACTTTGATTCACATCAAATTGCATGTAAGGATCTTCAGGGGCGGGCAAACGCTTAGTTCTGCGTACTTTCCAGCGTAATCCAATTGTCAAGGCTATTAAGATTCCCGCAATAGACCCAGCGATATGACCTTCCCAAGAAACCTTGGGATCAATGGGAAACAATCCCCAAATAAATCCGCCCATCCAAACAAACACCATAAACATTACTGAAAGTGATGCTTTATCGCGATGAATCAACCCCATCGTAATTAAGAAAAAACAGAAAGAATACACCCATAAAGATGCACCAATATGAGAGGAATTTGCCGATCCAATAAACCACAAAAACACCGTAGACAAAATGTGTTGCAGAATCCAGAACTTGAACCAGTGGCGTGGGAATTGAATGATGAATAGGGACGACAAAACCAATAACGAAGTAATGTTACCCAAGAAATGTTCAAAATTCCCATGTAAAAAAGCTCCAAAAAATTGGGACAAGATGACATGCGTATCATGAGGCCGAATACTACAATCGTTAACATTGGGACCTATGGGTGACAGCATCGACCAATGCAAAACATCAAAATACTGAAAAAGGGAAACAAGCAGTAAGATCAGGCAAAGCGCAAGAATTGAACGCTTCATTGAAGAAACATGGCGGGGAGAAGAAGACTTGATAGGGATCGACACAAATTAGCGGATAGCCAATTTCAATGTTTTGGTGGCATCGCCACTCTTGATTTGGAGGAAATAAACTCCTTTATCCAACATCGCGTCACTTAAATCGACACGAATTTGGGAAGTGGCATAATCAGATTTTCTGATTGGGTAAGAAAAAACCACTTTTCCTAAAATATCGTTGATAACTATTACCGCTTCAGGATACTGTGCTTCAGTAAAATTCAAATTGACGTAGAAAAAAGTTCCAGAAACTGGATTTGGATTGATGCTAAAAGTAGGACCCAAATCAACTACGCCTGCTGGTGGCAAATCCGTATGAGCACTGAGTTTAGCACTGCCAAAAGACATTGCAAAAATCAAGATCATTATGGGCCAAAAGCGTTTCATTGCAACAAAGTTAAAAAAAAAGGCGTTTGTTTCCAAACGCCTTTTGAGTTTTCTTGTTAAAAAACTGATTAGTGAGCAGCAGGAGCTTCAGCAGCTGGAGCAGCAACAGTTGAATCAGTAGCAGTTGAATCAGTAGCAGTTGAATCAGTAGCAGTTGAATCTACCATTGTAGAATCAGCAGCAGTTGAATCAGTACCAGCAGTTTCAGCTGAATTAGAGCAAGCAGCGAACGCGAACATAGCGCAAGCAGCAACGGCGAAAGTTAATTTTTTCATTTTGTTTGTTTCCTATTAAGTGTGATGCAAAAATATAGGTGAAATCACAAAAACCAAAAAAAAATGCAAAAAAAAGTGAATTTTTACCCTAAAATAACCAAGTTGTTGTATATCAATTATTTAGTTGTTTTAAAATCTAACATTTTAACAAAAATGTGAGAAAAAATACGCAAAAAAATCGCCATTTTTATGTTTTTTGTCGTTTCAATGTCAGTAGAATTTCAAAAAAAAGCCACCAAAAACCCACAATTGGATTTTTTCATACCGCCGCTGTTACAAAAATTAAAAACCTAACATTCACCTAACCTTCAATAACGAACTCAAAAACAAATAGTTACAGAGCCCAATAAAATCAGGGTGTTTTATCAAAATCACCAAATCCAGCCCAATATTAGGCGAATATTAGACACTGTTTTACTGTAGTTATTCAAATCTAAGAAATCGCCCACCCACATTTGCAGTTGCGGACATCCACAACTAAATTGCAGGGCCATGAACAACGTTGAAAATCGATTCATCACCTTGGTTGCCATCATCTATTTTATTGGGATTTTGGGCTTCATGATCCCCTCTCTTACACCTACTTTTATTTGGCTTACCCCATACAATATCATTGCCGCATTCGTATTCTCTTGGATTTTTCACAAAAAATGGGAAGCCAAGCACGTAGCCATCATCATCACTGTTGGCATTTTGGGTTTCCTTCTAGAATACGCAGGCGTAAAAACAGGCAGTATTTTTGGTAGCTACCATTACGGACATACATTAGGCAGAGGCTGGCAAGGTGTCCCCTACCTAATCGGCCTCAATTGGGCAGCACTCATATTTTTCACGTCAAGCCTACTTGCTGGGCGCATCAACAATCCATACGCGGCCTCTTTCTTAGGCGCAGCGATGATGACATTGTACGATTTCTTTTTGGAGCCCGTAGCGATGCGATACGATTTCTGGCATTGGGACAATAACAAAATCCCTACCCAAAACTATATCGCTTGGTTTGTAGCATCACTTCTTATGCACTTACGACTGCACCTCAGCACAAAGCCACAACGAAATAAAATGGCCGGAGCCATGTATTTCATTCAACTTGGCTTTTTCTTAATTCTATACGTTTGGATTCGGTTGTTTTAATCAACCAAAAGTAGAGATGCGTTAATTCGACCGACCTAGAACAGAGTTACCCGATCCATTTCATATCAACAGAATCAATTACGCGTACATTCCTTCAATCTCGTCGGCATACTTTTCCATCACCACCTTACGCTTAATCTTCAACGTAATGGTCATATCACCTGCCTCAACACTAAAAGGTTCACGCTTTACAATAAAGTCCTTGATTCGCTCGAACTTAGCCAAATTCTCACTTAGCTTCTTCACGTCCTCCTGCATCCACTTTTTGATTTCTTCGTCTTGAATGAATGGATCAGACACTTCAAAGTAGTCTTTACGCCCGCCAAATGCCGATTTCAACTCATCCATACTAGGATGTATGATGGCTGTTAAATACTCCCTTTTATCACCTATGATAAATACCTGTTCTAACTTGGGACTACGTAGCAATACATTCTCGATCTGTGTTGGATAAATATTCTTTCCCAATGAGGTCTTAAGCATATTCTTCAAGCGATCCGTAATCCGCAAATATCCACGATCAAACTTTCCGATGTCGCCCGTATGAAACCAACCATCCGCGTCAAACACCTCTGCTGTTGCCTCCGGACGATTCCAGTAACCTTGCATAACGTTAGGACCCTTCACCAAAATCTCCCCTTCTTCGCTTGCGTAATTTGCCTCAAACGTATCGTACGTCTGCGTAGACAATATTTTTTTTGTTTCGATGTCTTGAATCGCTACCATCTGCCTTGGAGCTACCCTTCCCACCGTTCCATATACTTGTCGATGAAACTCGTTCACCGTCACCAACGGACTTGTCTCACTCAAACCATAGCCTTCCTGAACACGCATGCCCAAATTGGCAAAAAATTCACCCACATGCACTGGCAATGCTCCGGCACCACTTACAAACATTTTTAATCGACCGCCCATTTTCGCCTTGATCTTGCTATAAACCAATTTCTCTGCAATGGCAACCTGTATCGCCAACAACGGACCCACCATCTTGCCTTCGTCGCGCTTTACCCTCGCTTCTCCACCCACTCTTAAGGCCCACAAGAAAATCTTTGCACTTGCACCGCCTTTTTCCGTAGCACTCTTGTACACCTTATCGTGGACACGCTCCAACAGCCTAGGCACCGCCGCCATCAAAGTAGGACGCATTTCCTGAATATTCTGAGCCACTTTATCGATGTTCTCCGCAAAGGCCACCTGTGCCCCAATAAAAGTACTCAAGTACATCGTTGCCAACCGCTCAAACACGTGACTCAATGGCAAAAAACTCAAGTACAAATCATCCGAAGTGATGGCCGGACACAAATCTTTCGCATCATAACAGTTGCTCATAAAGTTATAATGCGTTAGCATTACCCCCTTTGGCATTCCTGTAGTTCCACTGGTATAGATAAAAGTAGATAAATCCGTCTTAACAACTGAAGCAAATCTCTCTGCCACAGCCGTTTCGTGCTTCTCTTTCAAGGCTTCTCCTTCAACCAAAACAGTGGTATAATCAGAAAATTTATCCCCTTGTTCCAAATCCTTAGGCATCGCAATTACCTTCAATACGGAGGTACATTCCGATTCTACTTTTTTGAATTTCTTAAATAAAAAGGCATTTCCCACGAATAAAACCTTACTACTACTGTCGTTTAGTATATATGCCGTTTCTTCTCCCGTTAAAGTGGGATAAACAGACACGTTCACTAAGCCTAATTTTTGTATCGTTTGATCAATTACATAATATTCAGGACAATTATCCATCATCAATGCAACGCGATCGCCTTTCTGAAGACCCAATTCCATAAAATAGGCCCCCATTTGCTCCACCCCATCTAAGACATCCTGATAGGTCAATTGCTCCCATTTCCCATTCTCTTTATAAAACATCACGGCCCGATCTGGACTGTGAATTGAATGCGCTGAATTCAAGTAAAAATCGTGAAGTGAATTAAAATTGGGATCAGGTTTTTCGATAATAGATGTCATATTTCTTTTGTGATAAAATCAACTATGGCAAATATGTCCGAAAAAAGCGTGAAAGCCAAATGGAATGTACAAATCACTTCAAATGAGTGAACAAAATTCCTTCAGAAAATAATAGAATCTAAAATTTAAACGGCTTCGGCCTCAACCGCAACCACTTCTGGCACCATACGCTTAAGCAAATTCTCAATCCCCGCCTTCAAAGTCATTGTGCTGCTCGGACAACCACTGCAACTGCCTTTCATTTGAACCGTAACAACGCCATCAATAAAGCTTTTGAAATCAATCGCACCGCCATCCATTTCAACCGCAGGGCGGACATGATCTTCAAGGAGCTGACGAATTTTACGCTCAATCTCTGTTTCCTGTTCCGGTGATAACGAAATTTTTGGTGCCACAATTTCTTTTCCTTGCTCAATCCATTCGGTAAAGAAATTACGCAAATCTGGAATCAAATCAAACCACTCGTAATCTTCATTCTTTGTGATACTCACAAAGTTATTCATGATAAAAACGCCCTTCACAAATGGCATTTCGAACAATGCTTTCACCAATTCACCACCCTCTTGGGCCTTTTCCGCGTTGCGAAAATCAGCACTGTCGTTCGGCAGCAACATTTTGTTCGCCACAAACTTCATACTTTCAGGGTTTGGAGTCGCCTCCGCGTAAATGGTTACAATGTCGTTCAAGCTTTTTTCCATAACCCTACAAAATTAACGAAACTTTCAACGATTTACCATGCTTATTTAGATTGTTTCTAAAACCCAAACTCAAATGACGGTTGAATCACATTCACAGCAATCTAAGTCTAATCTCCGGCTGCGAATTGTTGATAGTTTATTGGGTTTTCTGTTTGATGCGTCCCCGCAGTTTAGCATCTTTGTATACTTCCGTTTTTCACAATTAAACGCGTTAAAACTCAGTATAAAACCATCATGACAAAAGCCAAAACTACATTTTTTTGCAAATCCTGTGGATTCGAAAGCCCCAAGTGGATCGGGAAGTGCCCTGGCTGCAGTGAATGGAATACATTTATTGAGGAAATCAAACCCACAAAACAAACCACCGCATGGAAGAAAAGTGGTCGGAAAATTGCCGAACCCAAACCATTAAATCAAATCCAAGCCAACCAAAGTGAGAGATTAATACTACCCGACGACGAACTCAATTTGGTATTAGGTGGCGGACTTGTTGCTGGAGCCGTCGTGCTTCTTGGCGGAGAACCAGGCATCGGAAAGAGTACGTTATTATTGCAAATCGCCCTGCAAACCACCGCCAAAACTTTATATGTTTCTGGGGAAGAGAGTGAAACGCAAATTAAACTGAGGGCGGAACGACTTGGCTTTGGGGATAGCACCTGTGAGATCCTGACAGAAACATTGCTGGAAAACATCAAAGATGTACTCACAAAAGACCAACCCGAGCTTTTAATCATCGATTCAATTCAAACGCTATACAGCGATCAGCTTGATGCCACTCCGGGAAGTGTATCGCAAATCAGAGAATGCGCAGGCCAATTATTACAATTTGCCAAAGAAAATGACGTCCCCGTTTTCTTAGTTGGACATATCACCAAAGATGGCAACTTGGCTGGGCCAAAGATATTGGAACACATGGTGGATACCGTTTTGCAATTTGAGGGCGACAGGCATCATGCATATCGAATCATCAGAACATTAAAAAACCGATTTGGAAGCACGCAAGAACTGGGCATTTACGAGATGCATGGCGCTGGATTGAAAGGCGTTAAAAACCCATCAGAAATTTGGCTTGCCCAACGCGAAGAAGTTCTCTCAGGTATTGGCATTGCCGCCGTACTTGAGGGAGTTAGGCCTTTACTTTTAGAAACCCAAGCCTTGGTTAGTACGGCAGTATACGGAACGCCACAGCGATCTGCCACAGGCTACGATCTCCGCCGGCTAAACATGCTACTTGCAGTATTGGAAAAACGATGCGGATTTAAATTGGGTCAGCAAGATGTTTTTGTCAATCTCGCCGGTGGCCTCAGACTGGAAGATCCAGCATTGGACTTGAGTTTGATGGCGGCAATAATGAGCAGTTTCTACTCCGAACCCCTTCCACCCAAATGCGTATTCTCAGCAGAAGTTGGACTTAGTGGCGAAGTTCGTGCCGTTCAACGCGTAGAGCAACGCATCGCAGAAGCAGAAAAACTAGGATTTACAGATATCGTGATTTCCAAATACAACAAATTCAACCAAGAACATACAGGTAAAATCAAAGTGCACTCCTTTGGACGAATCGACGAGGTATTTGGTTGGTTATTCAGTTAAACACCCATCCACTTTTCTTTCACAAAACTCTGCGCCAACAAAGCGATTTTCTGAGTATTTGGAATGCGGACGCGACTTTCTAGTATATCGACCGCGGTAGTACGCTCAATTTTTTCGAGCAGTTTCAAATAATAAATATAGGCCGTATAAACGCCTAATCTGCAACCCACGGGAAGCTGAACGATGCCTTTATAAGCGTGGGCAAAGTCATTTTTTACATCCTGGATGATTTCATATTTGTCCGAATCGGAGAATTGATTAAAATCAACCCCAGGGAAATAAACTCTACCGCGCTCTTCCACATCTGAACGGATATCCCGCAAGAAATTGACCTTTTGAAACGCCGCGCCCAAACTTCTTGCAAAAGGCACCAAATGATTGTATTGCTCTTCGTTGCCGTTACAAAAAACCTTCAAACACATCAATCCAACTACCTCGGCGCTTCCATAAATATATTCTGAATAACTCTGGGCATTGTGAGAATTCGTATCCAAATCCTCTTCCATTGAATTAAAGAATGGTTCAATAAGTTCCTTCCCAACGCCATATTGATTTGCCGCCAATTGAAACGCATGCAACACTGGGTTGGTACTAATCCCCACTTCCATTGCTTGATAGGTTTGACTTTTAAATTCCATCAGCATCTGTTCTTTATTGTAACCGTGGAATGTATCAACGATTTCATCCGCTACGCGCACCAAACCGTAAATGGAAAAAATAGCCCACCTACATTCTTTTGACAACAACCTGATACCCAACGAGAAACTGGTACTGTAATTCAGCGCCAATCTGCGACTCATCGCGATAGAGGTTTCATCAAATAGCTTAATGCTCATTTTCAATCCTTTCTGTTACCAAACGAGACCCAATGACAACAATGGGTAACCCTGTTCCAGGGTGAGTACTGGCTCCAACATAATAAACATTATTGAGTTTTTCATCTTTGTTTGCCGGCCTTAACGCACCAATTTGGTTTAAACCATGCGCCAACCCCAAACCACTACCCTTGTACAAGTTGAACATTTTCTGCCACTCGTTGGGAGTATAAACAACCTGCGTGAGAATATTGTTTTTGATATCAAAATTTACGCGTTTCCCTAAATCTTCAATAATCTCATCTACCAATTTATTGGCATCGCTCCAATCCGGCTTCACCCGCAAATCTGGAACCGGACAAAGAATGAATAAATTCTCACAACCCTCCGGTGCACAATCAGGGTTGCTTTTGCTTGCCACATTTACATAATAGTAGGGTTTGTCAGGAGCTACAGTGCTTCTGAAAATCGTGTCGGCATAGGCCCTAAAATTATCGCCCAAGAAATAATTGTGGTGATGAATGCCTGGAATTATTCCTTTTACACCCAAGTAAATGGTAAATGGCGCCAATGTCCATTCCATTTTATCAAGTTTCGCTTCTGTATATTTTGTACGATGCAAAAATTTGCCTCGAAACCAGGCAGCATCTGCGTTGATGACAAATAGGTCCGACATGTATACATCTCCCGCGGCACTGGTTACCGAAACCATTTTACCTCCTTCATGCTGAACAGACATAATTTCAGTGTTGTAGATCATTTTCACACCCTTCTTCTCGAGCAAGCCCATGATTCCTTCCACAATTTTGTACATCCCACCCTTCACATTCCAATACCCATCATGCTCAAGTTCTGTGTAGTTTAGAAGATTGTAAACACTTGGCGTATTAAAGGGCGTCGCTCCCAAAAAGAAAGCTACCAATGAGAATATGATCTTAACTTCTTCGCTTTCAAAATGTCGCTCCAATTCCTCCCAAAAAGTCCTAAACATCTTCGGCAAATGTTTCATCGGCACCGTTGCCATACTCAAAGCATAGGACACAATATTGTCGAAATTTCGCTTGATTATTTTATATTCGGTATCGTGAAAAATTTCCTTCGCCCCTTTCAAATAACCTCTCACCTTCACCTCGAAATTGTCTTCTATCCCTCTAAATTCATTGGCCAGTTTGTCCAAATCTTTGTAGATCTGAAACACGCGATCGCTTCCCGCCATGTTCACCGTATATAGCGGATTCAACTCATTTAGCTCAAATGGAATCGGCTCGCCGATAGAATCAAACAGTTCTTTGAATTCATAACTCATCGAAAAGAATGAAGGTCCTACATCAAAGGTGAAACCGTCTTTTTTTAACACATGCAAACGTCCGCCCGGCAATGCCTGCTTCTCTATAATGGTTACTTGATAGCCTTTATAGCTCAATCGAAGTGCTGTTGACAAGCCACCGAGACCAGCCCCAACAATAGTTACTGACTTAGTCACGTCCGTATTTCGTTAAATATCTTTTTGGAACAAATAGAAATCCAAAGGCTTCCGCACCTTCTTTGGTATGCACTGCATGATGCAAATGATGTGTTTGTCGCATTGCCTTAAAATATCTCAATCGCGCACCGCGCAACCATTTTACACGTTGATGTACAAAAACATCGTGAACCAAAAAATAAGCGACACCGTATAAAGCAATTCCCAGCCCCGCAAAAAATCTCCAATCGTAATCTGCAGCGCCCAAAATAATTAATAAAGCAGAGGGCAAAGCAAACATAAATCCAAATAAATCATTGAGTTCAAACCTGCCTTTTCTAGGTTTATGATGACTTTCATGCCAAACCCACATAAAACCATGCATCATGTATTTGTGGGAAAACCAAGCCACGAATTCCATGAGGAAGAAAAATAGAAGGACAATGAATAATTCGAACATAATTTTAAAGGTTTAAATCTAACACTTCTACACTAGAAAGGTTTTAACTGATTTAGAAATTTTTATATATAATTACTCATATTTATCATTCCACCCCACTAACCGATCTAATACCGACTAATGCGAAAGGATGCCTTTGGCTTTAGGGGCCGACAATCGATAGGTAACACCAAAGGAGATCAAATAATCAGCGAAAGCAGCATCGCCATTTCTGGCAATTCCCGAGGCATCCTGTATTTGTTTATCTGTTACACTTTGTTCGCGCATTCGGTACATCGCAATTGGCACATTCAAATTATACGTTGTCTTGCCTTTCATATACGTAACGCCGGGCTCAGCCGAAACAATGTAACCTGGCCTGCGGAAACCTAGACTTTCACCGATAATATCCTTTACTGGAATCCCCTCTAGGCGCGCTCCCCAGGAAAACGACAAGCCCTGCATACGACTTTGCGACAATACTCCAACGCGAGCGGCATATTGATCGGTGACAGAACACATATATTCATTGGTATACACCTTCCCAGCCACTGTGGCACTGCGATTTGTGAGGGTACCATTCACGCCTCTTGGGTTGAACAAATAGAAGGCATTTCCATAAATGTACAACCCCTCGTTCACTTCCCAAAAACCTTGCATGTCTAGGATCAAACCCAAACCGCCATCACCCAATTGCATACTCTGATCCACCGGACGATACAAAGTCTTTCTAGATGACAAACCCGTTTGAGCATCATTAACTAAAATATTATAAAAACTATCTTGCGCATTCCAATTCCCCGATGGCAATTTTAGAGCGGCACCCAAAGACAAGTTCCTTTTTGTATGACTTACGGGATTCCACAACCAACGTGAAGCGCCAATTCTTGCGTCACCCAAACCGGCTGAAGTGGAAGTTTTACGCACCCCCGCAAAAGTTGGCGTTTGTCCGCCATGCTCATAATAACTAGACCTATCGGTGTAACTCAAAGGGACTCCAATATTCAATTGCCAACGGGTGTTCAATCCGTAGGATGCCGAAAATTCTACTGTATTTGAATAATTGATTACCTGATTTTGCTTTACAAAACGATCAAACTGTTCTTCATCCCCTTTGAAATGACGGAACGACTTAAAATATCTATAGTTGGTGCCCACTTGCCATTGTCCGGGAGCCAAAGCCAATCCCGTTCCACCCGCAACACCACAACCGCCAAATCCGCGAATCGCGACACATCCTTGAGCCGATAAGTTTTGAACCGATAGAAGTCCACCACAAGCATATATAATCGTAAAAAATCTTTTCATAATTCAGTATAGTTATGCAATTATACGCAACAGCCTTTACTTTGCATGTGGGAATAGGCCATAGTTAGCCTATTTTTAATACTAATAATCCATGCTAATCCAAACAAATCAATCTCTATTGCACTGCAACACTTTTGGATTCAACATTTCCACCAGTGAGTTCCTAGCCATCAAAAATTTGGAACAATTGACCAAATTGTATGCAGAGAAGCAGTTAGCGCGCACAGATATTGGAATCTTAGGTGGGGGAAGCAATATCACATTCACCAAGAATTTCAAGGGCATAATCCTCAAAAACGAGATTTTAGGAATAACCACAATTCAAGAAACCAATGAATTTGCTATTGTTGAATTTGGCGGCGGCGAACCCTGGCATGGGGCAGTATTACACGCATTATCGCTAAACCTCGGCGGAATTGAAAATTTAAGTCTTATTCCTGGAACCGTTGGCGCTTCACCCATCCAAAATATCGGAGCTTATGGCGTTGAATTACGGGATGTTTTTCACTCGCTATCCGCTTTCCATTTACCCACCGGAGAAATCCACCATTTCGATGCAAAAGCCTGCGAATTCGGCTATCGCGACAGTATTTTTAAACGCGAAAAAAGAGGGCAGTATTTCATCGTATCTGTGCAATTAAAATTGAGTAAAAATGCGGAAATCAAAACCCAATACGGCGACATTCAAGCCACTTTGGATGGTTGGGGAATTGAGAAACCTACAATTCACGACATATCAAAAGCGGTGATTCAAATCCGTGAAAGTAAATTGCCAAACCCTGCGGAAATAGGCAACTGCGGAAGTTTTTTTAAGAATCCAGTGGTTTCAAGTGAAATCATTCCAGCGCTGCAATTACAGTTCCCAGAGATTAAAACCTTCCCAGCAGGAACAGGCCTTACAAAGGTACCGGCGGGATGGCTCATCGAAAAAGCGGGATGGAAAGGTTTTAGACGAGGCGATGTGGGCGTCCATGCCAAACAAGCCTTGGTTTTGGTGAACTATGGAAATGGCACAGGCCAGGAAGTGATTGATTTAGCCCATGAAATCCAGGCAGATATTTTATCGAAATTCGGCATCGACCTAGAAATGGAAGTCAATGCGTGGTAAGCGCCGATTTGCTGTTTGAACTTTGTGCCGTAAATTGCACCCAATGAAATCCAAAATCAGCCTGGTATTTTCTTTTTTTCTTTGCTTAACCGCATCGGCCCAGCAAGGCAAACCAGAACCCCAGAATTCCCCGAACAATGGAGGCACTTGCGATGTCATTCGCGACATCAAAACACCGATTTCGCATATTTTTGACCCCGCCACGTCTCCAAGTATATGGATGATGCCCACGGATGGGGAAGCGGAAATGCCATTGCCTGGAGGAATCAATGAGGACCTCAGACGCGCAATTGATGCGGCTCGCTCCGCTCGCCTTAATTCCAACCCCGTTCAAAACCGTGGAATTATTCATGATAAACCCACCCCCCCAAATTCAATCATCACCGAACGACAACGCGGTGTTGAGGTTCCGCCTGGCGGCGGAACCCCCAACGACAATCATATCGCCGTAGGAAACGATGGGAAAATTGTCTCCGTAATGAATACCGTAATCCGCGTTCATAACGATACCGGTAAAATCGTAAAAGCCTTCACCCTCGACTTCTTCGCCAACAACCCCAATATCAAAAAAGACCCCATCCCTACCATGAATCGGACTTATGATCCGAGAGTTATGTACGACCCCTATAAAGACCGATACATCGTCGTTTTTATGCATGGAACCACCAATAAAAATAGCTTTATCATCGTGGGATTCTCCACCACCAACGACCCCGCAAAACCCTGGAACGTATATAAAATCCCTGGCACGCCCATCCAAGATACCGTTTGGAGCGACTACCCCATCGTTTCGCAAACCAAAGAAGACATGTTCTTTACCGTCAACCTCCTGCACAATGGAAGCAGCTGGGAAGAAGGTTTCGTAGAAGCCGTGATCTGGCAGCTCAACAAAGAAGATGGTTTCAAAGGCGATACGATGCGCAAGAACTTCTTTCACAATATAAAATACAATGGCGTTTCGATTTGGAGCATCTGCGCGATACAAAATGGACCGATGCCAGATGGGGTCGACAACTACTTTATGAGTGTTAGGCCCTACACCAAAGAAAACGACACTATTTTTGTCCATCGAATCACAAACACCCAAAGAAGCGGACAAGCCAACTACGAATTGGGCGTGCTCAAAAGTCCTTTGAAATATGGATTCCCATCGAGTGCTCTCCAACCTGACACCGCATTCCGACTTCGAACCAACGATGCCAGGGTATTGAGCGGCGTTCGCATCGGCACACAACTTCACTACTTCCAAAACTGCCTCAACTTTAAAACGATGCAAGCCCACATTATGCATGGCAGTATCTATAATATCACCATGCCAAGTGGTGATACTCGGATGGGACTCTTTAAATGGAACGAGGGCGGGGCGGTGACCAAAGCGCATCTGTTCACCAATGATAGCCTTGACTTTGGATACCCAGCCGTTGCCGCCGCGGGCGAAGCACCCTCCTCTCAACTTTCTGCCCAAGACCCTTCCATGATTGTCACAAGCGTTTATTCCGGCGCCAAACACTTCCCCGGAACAGGCGCATTTTTCATCAATCGATACGGTGAATACAGCGATTATCAAATCCTAAAAAAGGGGCAATCGATCATCAACTACACCTTCATCAAACCCAAAGAACAGCGCTGGGGCGATTACGAAGGCATCCAGGCGAAATTCAACGAAAAAGGCATTTACTATTTGGTTGGCTCTTGGGGCAAAGGCAATAGCATGAGCGCTTATGTGGCTCGGGTAAAAATCAAAGATACCGTGGCCGACAATCCCATTTCAACCATGCGGGTATTCCCAGTCCCCACCACTGAAAACCTAAACATCGAATTCCAAGTCAATACGGAAGCTACTATCACCGGACAAGTTTTCAACTTGAATGGCCAAAGCATAGGCATCGAATCGGGCCTATCGGAAAATAGTGGCGCCACCGAAGATCGCAGTCGTTTTACTATAACCGTAGAACCCGGCACCCACCGATATGCGCTCCATACCCATGGATTGGCTAAAGGCGTTTATATCGTAAAACTAGAACTCGTGAAAGGCAGTTGGGGCTTCACATCTTCGAATTCCCAGTCTTTCAAATTCATTGTCCAATAAACCTTTTGGACCCTATTGAATCTCCACTTATTCAACTGTCAACCGAATACCCCATAAATCAACCCTTGGAAAATCTCAATCCAAACGCCCGCGCCAAAGGAGAAATCATCCTTATCAACAAACCCCATGGATGGTCGTCTTTCCAAGCGGTGAAAAAAATCAAATACATCACCAAAGCGAAAAAAGTGGGCCATGCGGGCACTTTAGACCCCCTCGCCAGCGGCTTATTAATTATCTGCACCGAACAGCAAACCAAAGGAATTCAAGCCATTCAGGATGCCGACAAAGAATATGAAGGCACATTGGTTTTAGGCGCAACAACACCCAGTTACGATATGGAAACGGAGCCCAATGCGCATTTCCCCACCGGACATATCACTGAAGAGATGGTTTATGCAATCATCCCTCAATTTTTAGGCGAAATCGACCAAATTCCACCGCTATATTCTGCTCTTAAGGTCGATGGTCAAAGGGCTTATAAGTTAGCTAGACAGGGCG